>CALGOZ010000090.1 GCA_937960785.1 uncultured Pseudogracilibacillus sp. | reverse complement strand
GTCCCCTGCTATATGAGTCAATAAAGAAAACTAACTTTCCCAGCGCGGGAAAATGTTAGGTAAATTTTCAATAAAACTTTACCAACGCGAAGCGACGTTAATAAATTTGTATTAAAACTGCAGGAAAATGATGGTTGATTGTGTTAATGCCGCTCAACTTAAGGGAAAATGTCGCCATAATAACTACAAATAATTTCCGTATAAAAAGGATGGACTGAGCTTGTAATAGAAACCCAATCCATCTATTCAGTTAATTCTAGTTTTATCTCGGCCTGAATTATTCAACAGCTGATGTGTCTACCTTTAAACCTTGTTCTTCAAACACTTCCTGAGCTACGCGTAGGGCATTTAAAGCCTTTGGAAACCCACAATATGGAATTAAATGCATAATGCAACCGACGATTTCTTCCGGCTTTAGACCAACGGCAAGACCAGTCTTGACGTGCATGCCAATCTGAGGAAGTCCTTGGGCAACAAGAGCAGAAATAGTTGATAATACTTTCTGTTTGTTATCAATTCCAGGACGAGCATAAATATCACCAAAAGCAAATTCAACAACATACTTTTGTAAATCCGGTGCGATATCTTTAAACCCTTCCCCGATATCCATATGTCCAGTTGGGCTGTCACCCTCTTTTAAAATAAGTTCTTTTAACTTTTCCATTCCTTTTTCATAACGTTCTGTTTCCATGACTGATTCCTCCTTTAATATATCGTAATATACTAAGGTAGAAATTTTAAGCAGAACGGTAAATTACAATTTTTTTCTCTTTTGACTAATCTTCTAATGGACTTAGTTCTCGTTTCACTTCTTTCGGTAATTCTAGAAAAGGAGAGATATCTTGTACATATTCTAAAATCCCGATAAATTCATCTTCCTCGTTGAAAAGACCTTTATACGTAATATGGACATATGCATCCCCTTTTTTAAACCACATTGACTCAGATGTCCGCTTCTTTGTCTTAAGGTCCCGAACGAGGGTCATTACTTTTTGTAAACTTTTTGGAGGGTGGCAATCGGCTACGTTTCGTCCAATTGATAACGGTGTACGAATTAACATCATATCTTCAGCTTTCGTTCGTTCATTAAAATACTTGAAAATACTATTACGATCGACGAACGTTATTTCAACGGGTAAGTTATTTAAAATTAAATTTGCTTCTTCTAATGTTAAAAATCCTCCGCCTAATTGGAATTGTTCTGTCTTCCACCCGCTCTTTTGATTTTCGTAGGTGGAATTTTTCTCTCGTGATTGGTCGCTTATTTTTTTATTATTTTTTCCGGTGTCGTGTTTGTCCCCTTTTTCACTTTTATTATCAGGTTTATAAACTATTTCATAACCGTAGGCACTGCTTTCTGCTGCTACTCTTTCCCATTCTTTTTCGTTAAATAGTTCATAAACGATCGGAAATAGAAAAAGATTTTCTACCTCAATCATCCGTTGGAAAGCTTGTACGAAGGAATCGAAGGTTAAAATGACATTTTCAAACGGTTTTTCCCGTAAGGTCTCAATCATATGCTTTGCTCCATTATATAAACCACGAATTTGATCGTCTTGACGCCACATCATTCGGGTAAACATTTGATGGCCATAACGCTCCATTAAAGGAAACAATAATTTTTCTTTAACGTGAAAATGATTGTATAGTTGACCTAAAGAATAAATTGTATAAATCATCTGCTTATGGGCGGATGTCTCAATTTTATCGCCTGTTTGTAACATCGTATCTAATTCTATAATTTTTTCGACAAATTGTTCGTTTTCTTTTTGTAATACTTTAAGAGGATGGTTTGTCTCAAGAGTCTTGATTCCCTCTTCTTGCTCATGATCGAGAATATCTTTCATAAATTGGGCTAATTTAGCTTGTTCATTTCGCGATTTCATATCTTCGTACAAATGATGCAGCAATAACAATAACGGTACTTTCGGGTATTCGTTATATTGTAATCGTAATGTTTCTAATTCTTTTGTTGAGAGACCTTCACAGTACTGTAATAGGTGATTCTTTACCATTTTTATTTTATCAACATGAAAGTGCATACTCGTTAACATACTTCATCACCTCATTTTATGATTCTTTTCTTTATCGTAACAACGTATAAACGCATTGTCAGTGAGGTGTATCACTGTTTTATTCATGATAAAAAACTCGTTCTTTACAACTATAGACAATTAAGGCTACAATATCGTTAGATTTTAAATGAAAAGTGGATTATTAAGGAGCACAACATATGATCGACGTTTATAGCGATGTCATTCAATTTCAAGGTTCGCATTATGATTTTGGATATATGCAAGGAGAAAGGCTTAGGGAAGGTGTTTTAATAAATAATCGTAAGAAGCAATGGTTCTCAAGACCAACTCATCGTTTCCATATCGACGTTGAAACCTTCCGTCGAGTGATGGAGCAGTTTTCGCCTAGTATTTATGAAGAAATAATTGGGTTACAAGAAGCTTTAGAGCTCCCTTTAGAGAAGGCGATTCGTCTTTTCGGTGGTTATTATGTAGAGTATACACGGAGTGGTTGCTCCATTTTTATGACGGAAGATTATATGGTGCGAAATTATGACAATGCACCTCTTTCTTATGAGGGACGCTTCGTTTTATATAAGCCGACAGATTCAGGTTATGCAACGATTGGCCCAACGATGCAAATCACTGGTCGAACAGATGGAATGAATGAAAAAGGTCTTGTCATGGGATATAACTTTATTAATACGAAACAGTCAGCAGATGGCTTTATGTGTAATATGATTGGTCGACTAATATTGGAAAATTGTGCTACGGTTAATGAGGCCATCGATTTATTACAAGAAATTCCCCATCGACAATCTTTTAGTTATCCGCTTCTCGATCCAAAGGGAAAATATGTTGTTGTCGAAGCATCGCCCCGTAAGGTCGTCGTACATGAAAATAACGTATGTACCAATCATTTTGAAAAACTAACCAAAGAAAACCGTTATCGAATGGAAGATTCGCTCCGACGTCAGCAAGAAATGAGTAGTCAACAACAATATGTCACTGATGCCTTTAGTGCTTACAAAATGATGAACGATTCAACCCGAGGTGTTTTTTCAACAAGTTACGGTTCTTGGTCCGGAACCTTGCATACTGCTTTATATTTACCGAAAGAACGGCAAGTCGGCCTTGCTTTAGGAGGCGACCGTTTACCGTTTATATTTTCTTTCGATAAATGGCTTGAAGGTGAACAACTACAGGTAAAACGAATAAATGGTAAACTAGAAACGGATACACCTTTTGCGAATATGATTTCACTAACTGAATAGAAAAGAGGCGATTTTTTATGCTTATCGAAGTATGGTCAGATTACGTCTGTCCCTTTTGTTTTATCGGTAAAAAACGTTTAGAACAAGCATTAGAACAGTTTTCAGAACGCGAGCAAGTCCGTATCCAATTTAAAAGCTTTCAATTAGATCCTCATACAACTTACTATAACGGAGAATCCTATTATGAAAACTTAGGAAAGAAATTCGGTTCCATTGAGCAGGCGAAACAAATGACAGCAAATGTCCAATCGATGGCTCAAACTGTTGGACTCGAATTGCAATTTGAACAAGCAAAACCGACAAACACGTACCGAGCGCATCGTTTATTAAAGCTTGCCGATGAAGTTAACAAAAACAATGAGCTAACGGAAAAATTATTTCAAGCCCATTTCCTTGAAGGTAAAGATATCGGCGATGTTGCCACATTAGTTGATATTGCTGAATCAATTGGTCTTACAAAAGAAGATGCACAAAAGGCGTTAAAGGACGAAAAGGCTTATGTGCAAGCAGTCGAAAAAGATTTAGCTGAAGCTCGCCAATTTCAAATTACGGGAGTGCCTTTTTTCGTATTTAATCGCAAATTTGCCATTTCTGGAGCAAGAGAAAAATCCATTTTTACGCAAGCATTAACTAAAGCATGGGAAAATAAGTAGCCACATTTTTATCTACAGCAATGCATGCCAATAGCTTAGAAGCAAGGAGTTTAAAAATTTATCTTAGCAATATAGATAAAGAGTATTGCAACAAAAACTCTAGTTATTAAAATGACAGTGTCTAGTTAAGTTTAGCACCATCATTTTTTAAATCTGTTTATAAAAAAACTCTTTAAAAATTAGTCTATGAACGAAGTTGTTTATACTATTTATCTTCTTTTCGTACAAAAGCGATTGTAGCTCCTCTAGTAAGCGTTTTGATTGATTTTTGCTTAAACATACTTAAGGGAAACTTCTGCACAGTAGTTAAATCGAGGAATACTCAGCTTGAAGTATTTTCCCTAAATAACTCTGGTACAAACATGGTCTAACCTACACACTGGAGCACTCCAATGAGTAACTTTTCATGAAAAAGCACTTCAACTTACACAGTGGAG
>CALGOZ010000089.1 GCA_937960785.1 uncultured Pseudogracilibacillus sp. | reverse complement strand
CGCAAGAGCGCCACAACGGAAAGATTAAACGAATAAACGCCTCTTATTATCCGTTTATTAGATAATAAGAGGCGTTACATCTACGAGGTTCATTCCGGTTCAATACTCCGTCATGTCCTTAACGCTTATTATATCGCGGTTTACACCGTTTTTAAGTATGGAGACGGCGAGAGTCGAACTCGCGTCCAAGGATATTGCCACTTAAGCTTCTACACACCATAGTCGATCTACTTTGTTTCGCAACTTCTTTATGCCGATCGACAGGCCAAAGAAGCGCTAGTCTGATTAGTTTCAACGTACTGTTCGCAGACGGAGAACGGTACGTCTATCCCGCTAAATTTGAGACCCTATCCTATTACACGGGCGATAATAGGGAGGATCCTTTAGGTGCTATTAAGCAGCTAAAGCGAAATTTTCTTCTTTGCCAGTTATAGGCTTGTAACGTTTTACGAGACGTAACCTCGAGTGTGCCACTTAAGCTCAACCTACCCCTGTCGAATCCAGAACGTCCCCAATTGGTAAGTTAATTAAGTGTTATGACGGATTCTGTTTCCGTCAGCAACTTTAATTATAGCATATATTATAAATTATGCAAGGTCAGTAATTCTCCATTGTATAATTGCTTGATGTTTTTAGTTCACTTCGTGTGCTATCAAAAGTAAAGTCTATAAAACCTCGTTACACGCTAAGTAACTTTATACGTATTTCTAATAATAACATTTTTAATAAAGAGCGCTATTGAGCAACTTACGAGGATTGCGATTTCAACCCCTTTCTCAACAATCGATTGTAATGAGTTAAATGTTTACATATTTTCATCTATACATTCGCAGCGGATACTAGCGTTGAGTAAGGTAAAGCAAAACTTTAGCTATACATACGCACAAAATACTTGCACTGGGTAGGATTAAATAAAAGTATGATTATACTTACCAATATTAAGTAAGATTACCCAACTTAACGCCCCATGTCTTTAATAGCACGATCTATATCCCGTTGCATTTGCTTCTGTTTTAACGTTTCTCGTTTGTCATACAACTTCTTACCGCGTCCGAGACCGATTAATAACTTAGCGTATCCATTTTTAATGTATAAGCGTAAAGGTACAATAGTGTATCCTTTTTGCTGCACTTGTCCATATAACTTATCAATCTCGCGACGATGTAATAATAGTTTTCGAGAGCGAGTTGGATCATGGTTAAAACGATTCCCCTGTTCATAAGGTGCGATATGCATATTAATTACAAAGGCCTCTCCATTCATAATACGAACGTGTGCATCGGCAATATTTACTTTCCCTTCACGTATAGATTTAATTTCCGTACCTTTTAATACGAGACCTGCTTCGTACGTTTCATCGATAAAATAATCATGACGTGCTTTTCGATTTTGAGCGATTGGTTTTTCGTGTCGCTTCGTCACTTTCATTCCCCCTTCAGATTCAATCACTTATATTATAACGAAAAAACGGAAACAAGACCCACAGGAATCAACACTGCGGGTCTAAATTTAATTATAATAATAAAACTTATTCTTCGACGAGTTGAAAATCGATTGAACGTTCTTCCACATTGACATTCGTTACTTTAATCGTAACCACATCTCCGATTCGGTATACTTTACCGGACATTTCTCCAATTAGGGCTTGGTGTTGATCGGAATAATGGTAGTAGTCATCAGTCATAAAACTTACATGAACAAGTCCTTCGACTGTATTCGGTAATTCGACAAATAAACCAAAGCTCGTCACCGAACTAACGACTCCTTCAAAAGTTTCACCAATTTTATCAACCATAAATTCCGCCTTTTTCAAATCATCGACATCACGTTCGGCATCAACCGCTGCTCGCTCTTGCACAGAACTGTGCTTAGCAATTTCATTCATTTTATCCTTCCAATGGTTAATCGTCTCGTTTGATAAATCACCTTTAATTAAATATTGACGAATTAGACGATGAACCGTTAAGTCTGGATAACGCCGAATTGGCGCAGTAAAATGAGTATAGAACTGTGTCGATAAACCAAAGTGTCCAACACTATTCGGATCATACTTTGCTTGCTTTAAAGAGCGTAACATTAATTTAGAAATGACAAGTTCTTCTTGCTTTCCTTTAATTTTTTCTAAAAGTTTTTGTAATTCTAACGGATGCACCTCTTGCGCCGTACCTTTTACAACGTATCCTAAACCGGCTAAAAACTGAAAGAAATGTTCTAGCTTACCTTCATCCGGATCTTCGTGAATCCGATATAAAAACGGCACATCTAACCAATGGAAATGTTCAGCAACTGTTTCGTTAGCACATAACATAAACTCCTCAATTAAACGCTCACCTACTGAACGATCACGAATTGTAATGTCAATCGGCTTTCCGTCTTCATCGACGATAATTTGCGGTTCTTTAAAGTCAAAATCAATTGCACCCCGTTTACGACGCTTTTGTCGTAAAATTGTTGCAACAGTTTCCATTAATTCGAAATGAGGAACAAGGTCTTTGAATTTTTCCCGAGTCTCTTCATCTTGGTCGACGAGAATTTTATTTACATCCGTATACGTCATTCGCTCCGTGGAACGAATCACCGCTTCGAAAATTTCATGTTCCACAACATTACCCATACCGTCAATTTCCATTTCAATCGCTAGTGCAAGTCTGTCCTCTCCTTTGTTTAAGGAACAGATACCATTTGATAAGCGATGGGGAATCATCGGAATAACTCGGTCTACTAAATAGACACTCGTTGCTCGTTCAAAAGCTTCCTCATCCAACGCGGAACCTTCTTTAATATAATAACTTACATCGGCTATATAGACACCTAACAACATATTTCCATTAGAGAGCTGTTCGACTCGAATCGCATCGTCTAAATCCTTCGCATCTTCACCGTCGATTGTGACAATTGTTTTATCGCGAAGGTCGCGTCTACCTTCTAAGTCTTCTTCCTGCACCGTCTCAGGGATATGGGCAACTTCCTCTAATACTTCTTCTGGAAAATCAATTTGAAAACCATGTTTATAAATAATCGATAAAATATCGACACCCGGATCATTTTTATGTCCTAGGATTTGTACGACAGCCCCTTGAGCGCTTCGACCTCGCTCAGGGTATTTTGTAATTTCAACAATCACTTTGTGACCCGTCACTGCTCCTAATGTAAGACCTTCCGGGATAAAAATTTCATTCAAAATTCGTTTTTCATCGGCAACAACTACACCAAAATTTGAGATTGCCTCAAAGGTTCCCACTACCTGATGATTCGCCCTCTCAAGTACACGAATAACGACACCTTCTGCCCGTTGTGAAGGGGAACTTCCTCTTTCTAGACGAACGATTACCGTATCCCCATTCATCGCAGAGTTTAAATCGGAGGAATGAATATATACATCTGCTTGTCTTTCATCATCAGGTATTAAAAAGGCGAATCCTTTTTTATTCATCTCAATTTTTCCGCGAATTAAATTCATCTTTTCCGGCAATCCATAACGGTTCTTCCTCGTACGAACGAGTCGACCTTCATGTTCCAATTCATTTAATGATTTAACGAGAATTTTGAACTGTTCAGCACCCTCTAGTTCGAACACATCTTCTAATTCGTGAACGGTTAAAGGGCGGGAACCACTTTCTTTAAAATATTGTAAAATTTCTTCTGTCATTAATTCACTCATTATCTCACCTACTTTCTTTATTAGTGTGACCATTTTTTCACCTTTCATTAAAAATATACTTGTTAACTTTCCCAATCTAATGAATTTAAAAACTGTAAAATATCTTCATGCAGTTCATAACGTTCCGGTCCGGTAGTAATCACATGGGGCGAATTTTCATACCATTTAATATCCTTTTCAACGCTTTCTAATTGTTCATAGATTCGATTTGCACTGTCGGGATTAATTATTTCATCCTTCCGTGCTTGGACAACGAACGCCGGAGCGTAAATTAACTCGACGTAAGAGCTCGTCTCTTCAATAAAAGGACCAATTTGCTCAAATAAAGTTCTTGACTGTTCTAATAATGTATTAACTTCTTGTTCAATGGTAGTTTCGCTTTTTCGTTCAAATTGTTTGAATTGACGAGCATAAAATTTAAAAGCAGAAATTAATTGTTTCTCCCGGTCAAAAAGAATCGGTGTACACATCGGCACTACTCCTTTTACTTTTTTACAACTTGCAAGACGCAACGCCAACGTGCCACCAAGGGAAAGACCTATGACAGCAATTTCTTCATAACCTAACTTGCGTAAGTAGTCATACGCTTCTTGAGCATCTTCCCACCAATCCTCAGGTGTATATTGTAAAAGGGCTTCCGGTTCTTTTCCATGACCACGATAAATGGGAGCATGAGAGGTATAACCATGCTTTTCTAAAAAACGCCCTAACATTCTTACATCAGCAGAATTTCCGGTAAAACCATGTAATAACAAAACAGCACGAGAACCTGCTTCAAAGGTGAAAGGCTCCGGTAGTTTGATTTGCACGAGTTCCAATCTCCTTTTATTACTTCAATAATTGTTCATACTAAAGCTTCCAACTATATTCATTATAACAAATCTTAACTAAAAAAATGAAAATTCCCTTATTACAACTATTTTGCAATAAGGGAATTTACATTATACTATATACGCACTTATAAAGGATAGCACAAAGAAAATAACCGCCGTAACGATTGTTCCACGATGTAAAAATAAATCCATTCCACGAGCTTTTCTCTTTCCGAATAATTGTTCAGCTCCACCTGAAATAGCCCCGGAAAGTCCGGCACTCGTTCCTGACTGTAATACGATTAGTGCGATCATTACAAGAATATTAATTACTAAAATAACATTGATTACCGTTGCCATAACCGTAACATCCTTTCCCTTGCAAACTAAGCTACGATCTTTTTATTAAAAATTGCAAAGTTCATCTTTATATACTTTACCATAAAAAGAAAATTAATAGCAAGTGAATAAAGCAGTCGATTAAAAAGAAAATAGTTTATGCGCTTAATAATTAGTGCGCATAAACTACTTTCCTTCAATTTATTAACCAGCTATATCCGCTTCTTCTTCAACTTGCTCCGTTTCTGCTGAAATAAAACGGTAACGAATTAAGAAGACGATTAAAGCTAAAACTAATCCTAATGCTAAGTATAGGAATAACACTGATACATCCGAAGCTAACTTCGACATATCTCCTAAGGTAATAATGTTCTGATACCCGTCAATAGAATACGTAAATGGTAAGTAGACACTTAAGTTTCTTAAGTTCTCTGGTAACATATGGATTGGTAAGTCAGATCCCGTTGTAGATAACTGCATTACAGCAAACGCAAGGGCGATAAATCGACCTACATTTCCTGCCAAGGCCACTAAGAATAAAAGAATCATTAAGAACGTTAAACTGACAACGACCGAGAACCAGACAAGAGCAAAACCATTTACTACCTTCATTTTTAAGACGAACAAGGAGAACAAGGAGATAATTAACGCCTGGACGATTGCAAATACAGACAATTTAACTAATTTACCTGAGAACCAAGTAAAGGCGTTCGCCGGCATGACAGCTGGCTGTCTGAAAGGAACCACAAAGGATAAGGCAAAAACTCCTACAAACAAGGCTAGCGTCATAATGTACGGAGCATTCGCATCTCGATAGTATTCGAAGGTGTTAACCGTCTCACCATCAAGCACTACAGGTGAAGCAAACATATCCTCGTTATCTTTTGTAGGATTTAAATCTGCAGTACGCTCTTTACCACCGCGTAAACCTTCTTCAAGTTCACCACTACCATCACGCAACTGCAAGGCTCCATCGTCGAGTTGTTCAGCTCCATCTGTTAACTGGCCCCAACCATCTTCAACAGTTAATGTTCCGTCAGCAATTTGACCTAAACCGTCATCTAAAATACCGACGTTATAAATTAACTCGTTCCAACCTGCTAATACAGTTTGTGTACCATCAGATAATTCAGTCGCTCCGTCATCTAACTGAACAGTTCCATCATGAAGTTGCTTTGCACCATCGCGGAGTTGACGAATTCCATCTTGTAATTCGAGCATACCAGAATAGAACTCTTCACCTTTTTTAAGGCCGTCACGTAATTGTTTTGCTCCATCAACAAGACGTTGGAAGTCTTTCTTCTTCTGGGGCGCTTCTTTAAGTCCGTCCCTAAGCTGTTGCAATGTTTCGTTAAAGATACCATCAAAAACAGGACTATTTTTGTCTAAAGTAGATAAAAACGACAGACTTTCTTCAAGATCTTGCATCGATGCGATTGTTTCATGGACACCCTCTTGAGCTTCAAGAGTACCTTCATATAACTCTTGGCTACCCGGTGTTAACTGACCAAGTCCTCGATTAATTAACTCATCGATTCCTGCCTTCGCTTGTCTTGTACCATCATATAACTGACCGGCTCCATCCCTTAATTGGACAGCACCATCTTTAATTTGGTTTCCACCATCAGCTAAACGTTGAATATCTGGTAAATTCGCCTTTAATGTACTTAATAATAAATTAGTTCCTGCATATGCTTCTTGTGCACCATCTGCTAATCGGCTGATATCCGGAGCACTTTCAACTAAATTTGTTAAAAGTTCATTCGTTCCATCTTTTAATTGATGAGTTCCATCGTGAATTTGTTCTGAACCATCATGAGCCTCGGCAAAACCATCCCGTACTTCACCAAGTTGATCGAACACTGTTGCAACGTATGTTTCTGTAATTTGTGTCGCTAACTGGTTTTGTAGCGATTCGATTGCAGCGTTTGTAACCGTTGCTCCTTGATAGTGCATCCCTTCATTTTGAATAAACTTAAGTTCTGGCTTTTGTGGATTATCATCCATTACTGTAACAGTTTTTTCCGAGAAGTCCTCTGGTACTATAACTGCCATAAAGTATTCTTGATTTTCAATTCCCTTTCTCGCTTCTTCCTCTGTTACAAAGTCCCAGCCTAACTGATCGTCATCAGACAACGTTTCAACAAGTTGCTCTCCGACGTTTACATATTCGCCGTCATTATCAGCGCCTTTATCATTATTTACGATTGCCACTGGAACATTATCCAAGTTATCTAGTGGGTCCCAGGTCGCTGATAATATAATCATCGCATAGACTAATGGAACTAATAGCGCTACGATTAGAGATATAATTGCTACGCGACTTCCGGTAATCTTTTTAAATTCACCGGATAGATATTGGAAAAACCCCATCATAATCCCCCTTTTCTCTGTTTTGTAAAATAGATGATTAGCTTCTATTTCTTTCCACTAATCACTTCCTTTCTAATAAGCCATCAAAATAGTAAGCGTTTACAAAATCTTTGTTAAAACACTAATAGTTCTTATTTAATTAATATATTAAACGGAAATAGAATGATAACCAATTCCTAAAAATGTAGGTGCTTGTTTGAAAAAATTAATCGTATCACTACTTTTATATTTAAAAAAGGTTAAAGTGTGGAGCACTACTTGTATATCCTTACCTACAATATACTACTACGAAGTATAAAACATGCTAATTTATATTTTTTTATGTGTATTATTCATCTAAAATTTAAAATCTATTCTTTTTTACTTAAAATGTATGTAAGTCACGCCTATTCTAAACTAACTTTATAATAAAACTTACTTCTATTTGTCTTCATAAGGAAAAGAAGCTAGTGAGCTTTATTTCACTAGCTTCCTATTAAATTTAGTTTATTATACTGTTTGATTTCTACGGCGTTTAATTAGTGCAAAG
>CALGOZ010000088.1 GCA_937960785.1 uncultured Pseudogracilibacillus sp. | reverse complement strand
TACACAATGGAACCCTCTAACAAGTAAGTTTAGATATAAAACTACTCTGACTACAGCTACTAACAATCTCAACTGCTTTCCAACAAGTCAATAAAATTCCAGAGAATTTTAATTGAGGGAATTATATAGTAAAACCTTTTCCCTAAAAGCCAATAATATAGCCTTTTAAATTAGTTTATAAATAAATGTTGGTTTTTCATAAAAAAGACGAGGTTTGCATCACACAAACCCCGTCATATCAACAATTATGTTGTTTTTGTTACATCATTCCTGGCATGCCGCCACCCATTCCGCCCATGTCAGGTGCGCCACCTGCATTTTCTTCTGGAATGTCTGCGACTACTGCCTCAGTTGTTAAGAACATTGCGGCAACAGATGCTGCGTGCTGTAATGCAGAACGAGTAACTTTCGTTGGGTCAACGATTCCTGCATCGACCATGTTCACCCACTCACCTTTAGCAGCGTCGTAACCTACTCCCGTTTCTTCGTCCTTCAAGCGCTCGACGATAATGGAGCCTTCGAGACCTGCGTTTTCAGCGATTTGACGAACTGGCTCTTCTAAAGCACGTAAGACAATGTTCTTACCTGTCTCCTCGTCGCCTTCTAAGTCTAAGCTAGCAACTTTTTCGTAGACGTTTATAAGGGCAGTTCCACCACCAGAAACAATTCCTTCTTCAACTGCTGCACGAGTTGAGTTAAGGGCGTCTTCCATACGGAGTTTACGCTCTTTTAATTCTGTTTCTGTTGCAGCACCAACCTTGATAACTGCTACACCGCCAGCTAACTTAGCGAGACGCTCTTGTAATTTTTCTTTATCAAATTCAGATGTAGACTCTTCCAACTCAGCGCGGATTTGGTTCACGCGGGCTTCGATATTTTCTTGTGAACCTGCACCTTCTACGATCGTTGTATTTTCTTTAGAAACGACAACTTTCGCTGCACGTCCTAACTGACTAATTTGAGTATTTTGTAAGTCGAGTCCTAAGTCTTCTGTAATTACTTCTCCACCTGTTAAGATTGCGATATCTTCTAACATCGCTTTACGACGGTCACCGAAGCCAGGTGCTTTTACTGCTACTGCGTTAAATGTTCCACGTAACTTATTCACGACTAATGTCGCTAACGCTTCTCCCTCAACGTCTTCAGCGATAATTAAGATAGACTTACCTTCTTGAACTACTGCTTCAAGAACTGGTAAAACTTCCTGGATGTTAGAGATCTTCTTATCTGTAATTAAGATATATGGATCTTCTAATACAGCTTCCATCTTATCTTGGTCAGTTACCATATAAGGCGATGCATAACCACGGTCGAATTCCATACCTTCAACAACTTCTAATTCTGTTGCAAAACCTTTCGACTCTTCAATTGTGATAACACCGTCGTTACCTACACGCTCCATCGCTTCAGCAATTAATTCACCGACTTGCTCGTCGCCGGAGGAAATTGCTGCAACTTGTGCGATCGATTCTTTATCTTCAATTTGCTTAGAGATTTCTCTTAAACCTTCTGTTGCTGCTTCTACTGCCTTTTCAATTCCACGACGAATGCCTACTGGGTTAGCTCCTGCCGCAACGTTTTTCAATCCTTCACGGATCATTGCTTGAGCTAAAACTGTCGCCGTTGTTGTTCCGTCACCTGCGACATCATTTGTCTTTGAAGCTACTTCTTGAACTAACTGAGCACCCATATTTTCAAAACGGTCTTCAAATTCGATTTCTTTAGCAATAGATACTCCGTCGTTCGTAATTAATGGAGCACCGAAAGACCTATCTAAAACTACGTTACGTCCCTTTGGACCTAAAGTTACTTTTACTGCATCTGCTAACTGATTTACACCATCGAGCAATGCATTACGAGCTTCTTCACTAAATTTAATGTCTTTAGCCATTGTTATAAAAAACCTCCTCAAAAGTTTTTCGTCTTTATGTTCATCGTTTCATTACTTTTAAATGTTTAATTTACTATTCAATTACAGCTAAAATATCTGTCACATTTAAAATTAAGTATTCATTGCCTTCGTATTCTACTTCTGTTCCGGCAAACTTGGAGTAAATCACACGATCATCGACGTTCACTTCGTCTTGAGCGTCCTTACCTACTGCAACGACTTTACCTTCTTGTGGTTGCTCTTTAGCAGAGTCTGGCAAAACGATTCCACTTGCTGTCGTTGCCTCCTTCTCTACTAGTTCGATAAGTACACGATCGCCTAATGGTTTAATCATGTAAGAAACCTCCTTATTAATTACGATTTCATATTATTAGCACTCACTCGCCTTGAGTGCTAACACTTATTATCATAAATAATCCCTTTTTAAAATGCAAGTATTTTAATTTCTGAAAAAGGGTTTGCAATAACGCTTAAAACATAAACTATGTTAAGATACATAATGTAAGAAAAATTAACTGTTTAAAGGAGCTTTTTCCCTTGCAAAGTTTATTTCGAAACCGAAGTTTTCTCGTTATTTTAACGTACATATTAATGCAGTTAAGTACTGGTATTGTGACAGCTTTTTTATTAATGTTTACAAGTTTAGATCAGTACGATGCAATTATTTATCCTAACATCGTTTCATTTAGTGTAGGATTAATTATCATTTACCTTATATTAAAAGAAGACCTTCATAACGAGCGGCTAGAAAACCCTCTAGCAATCAGTCGATTAATCGGTTGGGCATTGCTCGGTATGATTATCGCTTATTTTAGCCAAGGAATCGCTGGCGCAATCGAAATGTATGTGCTCGATATTCAACCCGGTTCAGAAAACACGGAAGTCATCGTCGGATTGTTAGAGAAAAATATCATATTTCTCTTATTACCAGCAATCTTAGGTCCGATTATCGAAGAACTCGTCTTTCGAAAGGTAATATTTGGTGCATTACGAAAACGAATGAACCTCCATTTAGCAACTGTTATTGGTGCGCTTATTTTTGCTTTAGCTCATTTTGATTTCGCTCATACGTTAATTTACTTTGTCATGGGGCTTGTATTTACATTTCTATACGTGAAAACGAAACGAATTATCGTACCGATTCTTGCTCATATGGGTATTAATTCCTTGGTCGTTGTCATTCAAATGTTTGTCGATGTAGAAGAGTTGGAACAAATTCTTAACGAACTAAATGTCATTTTACTTGGAGGTTGGTTTTAAGTGCGCACAGGGGTCGTTTATTTCCTTTTAGCTGCTTTGTTTATCTATTTAGCTGTCATCAATGCGACGGAGACGATTTTTAACCCTCTTTCTCTTATCATGCTTGCGATTGCAGCGATCGATATCGGTTTAGGAATTACAATGTTACGGACATACTTACAAGAACGAAAAGAAGAAAAATAAAAAAGAAGTACATGCGGAATCATCGGCCAATTTTCGACATCCGTATGTACTTCTTCTTTATTATTAAAAGTCCATAATGTAGAAAGTCTTATTCTTCTTCCTCATCTTCTTCCTTTGTAAGCGGGTAATTTTTCATAAAGTAAACGAACGATTGCAATTCGACAGATAAGTCGATATGGTGCACTCGAACGTCATCAGGTATTGTAAGCCGGGCTGGAGTAAAGTTTAAAATTCCTTTTACACCTAAATCGACGAGACGATCTGTAATATCTTGCGCTGCTGAAGCAGGTACGGTTAAAATTGCCACTTCAATATCGCCAATCTCATCTTCTAATTCGTCGATATGATAAATCGGTACACCGCCTATTTTTGTTCCGGCCATAGTTTTCGACCGATCGAAGGCTTTTGCAATTTTCGTATTATTACTACGCATGAAATTGTAGTTTAAAAAGGCCGTCCCTAAATTTCCGACACCAATTAAAGCTACCTCTGTTACTTCGTCTTGTTCTAACGTCGCTTTGAAAAATTGTAGTAAATAATCGACATTGTAGCCATAACCCTTTTTACCTAAAGCTCCAAAGTACGAAAAATCACGACGAATAGTCGCCGAGTCTACTTTTACCGCTTCACTTAATTCTTTTGATGATACGCGGGTTTTC
This sequence comes from uncultured Pseudogracilibacillus sp., assembly GCA_937960785.1. Taxonomy (GTDB): domain Bacteria; phylum Bacillota; class Bacilli; order Bacillales; family Amphibacillaceae; genus Pseudogracilibacillus. The sequence continues at coordinate 4,283 of CALGOZ010000088.1, read as the reverse complement.
CCTTGGTTATGTAAATTAGTAATAAAACGATAATATAAAGGTAGTCTTCTCGCTGTTGCTTGAGGTATTCTCTTTCCCATTTAAATCTCCCCTCATCATGAACGAAACTAATAATCTTGTTTAATAAAGGACCTAGACAAAATAACCTCTCTTTATCTATTTATTGCTTGTTAAAGACTTCACTTACTACTGTAATATATGATTTCAATCTTCTTTTTATTTCTCATGAAAAATATATCAATCTATATTTTAGCAAAAATAAGGCTATAAGTCTGTTTTTATCGTTTTTTGCCATATATATTAGCTTTTTTTGAATTTTATCCTTACTTATATCGTAAGGATAGTAAACTTTTCAATAAAATAACCGAATCTTATAAAAGAAAATAACTAAAGAAAAAGTCCTTGTTAAACCCATTGTGTAAAGTCTGTAACTGTTAGTCAATTAAAAAGGTGAGAGGATTATTTTACATCGCCACATGGCAGTTCAAGATACTTTACGTTACAATAGAAAGGAAGCCCGATGGACCTAGATTAGGTTTTCAGACGAAAAGTAATTAAACGGATCGGGTCAATATAGAAGTTTAAGTTTGATTAAAAGGTGGAAATGAAAATGATTATGCAATTGAAAAATATAATGAAAACTTTTGCCGGAACAACTATATTAGAAAATATCCAAATGGAAATACAAGAAAATGACCGAATCGCCTTAGTTGGTCGAAATGGCGCAGGAAAGACGACGTTACTTAGAATCATCGTCGATGAACTTGACTATGACGAAGGAGAAATTATAAAAAAACAAGATCTGCAAATCGGCTACTTAGCCCAACACGCTCACGTTAATTCAGAACGGACATTAGTCGATGAGATGTATACCGTTTTTACCCATTTAATCAAAGAGGAAAAGTCGCTTATGCAGCTAGCGGAAAAGATTAGTACCCTTAGTAGCCAACAGACCACTAAAAAAGAAAATGAAAAATTAATTAACGAATATAGTAAGCGGACGGAACAGTTTGCTGAGGCTGGAGGTTATCGGTATCATAGCGATATAAAGGGGGTACTACACGGTCTTGGCTTTACGGAGGATGAGTTTGAAAATCCTATTTCTACATTAAGTGGTGGCCAAAAAATGCGCATCGCTTTAGGTAAATTACTACTTGAAAAGCCGGACCTCCTTGTGCTTGATGAGCCGACCAACCATCTCGATATCGCAACGCTAAACTGGTTAGAGAATTATTTAGTTAATTACGATGGCGCGATTGTTATCGTCTCTCATGACCGTTATTTTCTCGATAAAATTGTAACAAAAGTATACGATATCGAACATCGACGGGCGACTCTTTACCACGGAACGTATTCTCAATTTTTAGTACAAAAACAAGAGAAAGCTGAACGAGAATGGAAGCAATATGAAGCCCAGCAAGAAGAAATAAAGCGTGCTGAAGAATTTATCGCTCGGAATATCGCTCGTGCTTCGACGTCGAGAAGAGCCCAAAGCCGACGCCGACAATTAGAGAATATGGATAAAGTCGATCGTCCCCTAACTCAATTAAAAACAGCTTCTTTTTCCTTTGACATCGCTATTACCAGCGGTCGCGATGTATTATGGACAGAAAATTACTCCTTTCAATATCCTGATATGGACGAGCCTTTATTTTCTAATGTGACGTTTTCAATTCAACGGGGCGAGCGAATTGCTTTAATAGGCGAAAATGGAATTGGTAAAACAACATTGCTAAAACAAATCATCCAAGATGATGAAAACTTTATCAAAGGGACGAACGTACAAATCGGCTACTACTCCCAAGAACAAGAAGAACTAAACGAAGTAAATACTGTTTTAGAGGAAGTGTGGAGTACCTTTCCGAATAAAACAGAACTGGAAATCCGCACGGTTCTCGGTAATTTTTTATTTAGTGGCGACGATGTGTTAAAACAAATTCACCTACTTAGCGGTGGAGAAAAGGCTCGTGTTTCCCTAGCGAAGTTAATGTTACAAGAGGCAAACTTTTTAATTTTAGATGAACCGACGAACCATCTAGACTTAGCGAGTAAAGAAGTGCTAGAAAGTGCGCTACAATTTTATCCTGGCACGATTTTATTCGTTTCTCACGACCGATATTTTATAAACAAAATTGCCGACCGAGTCTTCGAGTTAACGAAAAATGGCATTGAGGATTTTCTCGGAAATTACGATTATTACATCGAGCGTAAAGAGATTGAAGCCGAACGAGAAAAATTAAGACAAAAAACTGAGGCAAAAAATCAGAACGATCAGACTCACAATCGCTCGGAGGCAGCTCTTTCCTATGCTGAACAGAAACGACGCCAAAGTAAAGAACGTACACGCCGAAGGAAAATTGAAAAAATCGAGGAAACCATTGAGCAAAAAGAAGAGGAACTAGCCAACCTAGAACTTAAAATGACCGAGCCGGAAGTATTTAACGACCATGAAAAAATAAAGGAACTTTCGGAAAAAGCTGACGAGCTCCGGGATGAAATTGAGGCGCTTTTCGAACAATGGGAACAATTACAGAGTTGAATACTTTTTTGTCCTTCTACTGTAGAACGACCTGATCATAAAAAGAAGACGGTGTTACGCAGAAGCGCGTGAACACCGTTTTTTAGTAGAAGAAATTTTTGTTAATTAAAATAGCAAATTTAATTAAAGAGGAAATCCTCTTGCTTCGACTGCTCGACCGCTATTCGATATATAATTCCATAGGCGATCATCGTCGATAAAGTCGTACTACCACCGTAACTAATAAAGAGAAGAGGAATTCCTGTAATCGGCATAAGTCCGATTGTCATTCCGATATTTTGGAACGTATGGATTAAAATTAACGCCATAATTCCATAGCAAACATAGGAAGCAAAGGGATTGTGCGACGCTACTTTCATCCCTAACGTTACTAATTTATATAAAAATAAGAAAAATACTAAAATAACGACCGTACTACCAAGAAATCCAAAGCTTTCTCCAATAATCGAAAAGATAAAGTCTGTATGGGCTTCTGGAAGTTGTACTTGAGCGCTTTTCATTCCTTTACCTGTAATTTGACCCGATCCGACTGTCTGTAACGATAGATCGATATGATAACGATCGTTGCTATCTTGCATCGACGGATCAAACCATGTTGTTACCCGTTTAATTTGGTGTGGTTCTATTCGTAGTACATTTTCGGAAAAATCTGGAAAGTTTACAATTAGTAAAACGGCCCCGACAACTGCAACGACTCCCGATGTGAACATAACGGCGATAATCTTCCAATCGACACCGGAAAGAACAATTAAAACGGCTGTAATAAAGAGGAATACAAGTGTCGTTCCTAAATCCGGTTGCTTCCAAATTAAGAAAGCCGGCACTACAGTCGCTAGTAACATTTTTCCAATTAATATTAAATCTGAACGGAGTGTTTGTTGGCGATATTTTTTTTGGTGACGATAAATTAAATAGGCGAGATATAAGACAAAAAATATTTTTGCAAATTCCGATGGTTGGATTGAAATAAACGGAACTTTGTTGTTAAACCAACTTTTCGCTCCGTTAACCGGACGAGCAATCGCCTCTGGACTGAAGTGTAGGATGATTAAAGATACTACTCCTAATAAATATAAATAAAAGCTAGTTCGATACATTTGATCTAAATCGACAAACTGAATCGATATAGCAACACCAATTCCAATTGCATAGTAAATTAATTGCTTTACCACGAAATTGTCCGGATATTGTTCGAGCTGTTGCGCATTATAAATCGCTAAACTACTCACAAGTATAAAAAAGACAAGCATCAAAATTAAATCTAAATGTAAATAATGGGACTGTCGACCTTTTAACATTGTCTCATCACCAAATTCTATTTAATATAAGGTTTATTTTACCCTAAAGTATAATTATAATTGTTTTTAATGAAATTAGCTAGAGATAAATTTTTCTTCTATTATCAAGATTAAAATTAAACTGGGATTCTACATTAGCTTGTTAAGATTAGCGGAACAAGGCATTATAACAAGTTTCGAAGGTAGTATTTTCGTTCTCGAGTTAGCGTAGTTGTTGGTTTATAAACTATTATGAGATTTAAGTAAGAAATTCAAATTGATTACTAAGCAAAATTATGATTCAACATCTTAACATAGTCATAAGCATATTCTTTTGAAAGGAATAAACGAAAATCAACAATAATTTTCCCGAGCTTGTCAAGCCAACGGAAAGGAATATGTATAAAACAGCACAAACCTTTCCGCGGCAAGACCACCACGAAAAACTTTCTGCATAATTCTTAACA
>CALGOZ010000087.1 GCA_937960785.1 uncultured Pseudogracilibacillus sp. | reverse complement strand
TCCGTTGTCAAGGTAGCCGCAATAGGTAAATAGCCACCGGTAATCCCTTTGGCTAAGGTCATAAAATCCGGTTGTACTTCTTCATGCTCAAGAGCGAACATTTTCCCCGTACGTCCAAAGCCTGTAGCTACTTCATCGACGGTAAGTAAGATATCATATTTCTTACACAACTCCTCAATTCCTTTTAAATATCCTTTCGGCATCAGGTTCATGCCACCAGCGCCTTGAACGATTGACTCTACTACCATACCGGCGATTTCTTCGTGTCTATCTTTGAACAACTGTTCTAATTCAGCCAAGGATTCTTCTAACACAACCTGCTCATTATTAGAGGGTTGACGATAAACATTATGAAAGGGCAGGGCAATAGCATCGAATAATAGTCGAGAGTACACATGATGGTATAAGTCGATCGACCCGACACTCATCGTCCCGACAGTATCTCCATGGTAGCCATTTTCTAGCGTTACGAATTTCGTCTTTTTATCCTTCCCAAGATTACGCCAATATTGATAGGTCATTTTAATCGCGACCTCGATGGCAGTCGAACCGTTATCTGAATAAAATACCTTCGTTAAATTTTCAGGAGCTATATCAACTAATTTCTTGGCAAGAAGTGTCGCAGGTACGTTTGTAGCACCTAACAAGGTCGTATGAGCTACTTTATCTAGTTGTGCTTTAATCGCTTTATTCAACGTCTTGTTGTTATGGCCATGAATATTAAGCCACAATGATGAATAGGCATCGTAATATTCATTACCATAGATATCAGTAACCTTAACACCATCACCGCTCTCTAGAATAAGAGGTTCTTCGTGATAGTCCTTCATTTGTGTAAAAGGAAGCCACAAATATTCTTTACTCATGTCAATTAAGGATTTTTGCTCCATTATTCCTTCCTCCTTAAATAAGGTAAACAATAATCTACTTTCCAATCGTTTCTTAGTCCTTCTCTACCTTCCTTTGTTTGTAACTCGGCTACGATATTTTCTCGCTTTGGCACCGTACCGATAATTGGTAGCTTCGTCTCCCTTTCAATTAAACGTATATTATCTAGCTCCGTCTCTCGCTCTATATCATAAAGATTAAAAAGGAGTCCCACGATGGGAATATGATATTTTTTCAAAGCTAATATCGATAACAAAGTATGGTTAATCGTACCAAGGGTCGTGCTCGCCACTAAAATAACAGGGGTCTGTAAAGTCTTGATTAGGTCAATGATATAAGGGCCTTTCTCCTGTAGCGGAACAAATAGGCCACCGGCTCCTTCGATCAATACGCCCTCATATTGCGCTTCAATATTAGCTATATCCTGTTGAATTCTTACGATGTCAATTGACTTCTTCTCCAGCCGGGCAGCAAAATGCGGTGAGTAAGGTTCGGAAAAAGCATAGGTACGATGTTCCAATTGCACGGGGTCCATAACGAATTGATAAGTCTCCACATCCGTGCGTTCACCCTCCTCCTTTACTCCCGTCTCGATAGGTTTATAGGGAAAAACGGGGCCAATTTCTTCTGTTAATGCTTCGGTAAGTAGCGTCATGACAACGGTTTTCCCTATGCCAGTATCCGTTCCTGTCACAAATAATTTTGACATCTTTTTCCCTCCTATGGTAATCTAGTGTTAACCGTTTTATTTTTAGGTTAACAATAAACAGATTGGTTGGCAAGGGGAAATATTATAATATATCAAAAATTTTGAATCTTCGTATTACAAGGAGGAATAAATGACGAAACGCTTATATACCTTAGTAGAAATTAGTCTACTAGCTACACTAATTTCCGTTTCTGGTGCCATCAAAATCCCAACCTTTATTATCGGAAGCGAGTTTCAAATGTCGGCACCTCTTGCGGTCGCGATTTGTGCAGTATTTGGCTTTAAGCGTTACATTGTTGCAGGCATTATATCTAGTTTATTATTATTTATGCTCGGTTTGCATTCCTTGATTAACGTAGGTGTAGCAATGATATTTCGACTCGTCGTTGGATGCGTGATTCTTTTATTTGGCAGTCGTTCCATTCCGTTGATTTTAGCCGGTCCCTTAGCCACCTGTATCGCTCGAATTACCTTAGGATTTATCCTGCAAATTCCCTTTACGTTCTTACTTTTACCAGCGGTTCCTGGCATGATATTGACAGCATTAACGACAGTGCCCCTCGTTAAAGTACTAGAAAGAATTTATTCTCAAGTGGGAGTGAGACAGCTTGGAAAACAAATATAGCCTTCGCATGCTAGCAATGAAGGAAAACCATCACCTATCGGGAGCAGAACGAATTGTCCGTGAAGATGAGATAGAAACCTATGTACAGCAAATGATCGAACGAGCTCTTTTTCATTCACGGGGAAAAGCTGATTTTATTTCGCTCAAAGTAGAAGTACTAAACGGTACCATTCGAACAATTCCGCCAATAAGGCATATCAAGACTTATCAAAATCAACGGCTAGAAACAGCAGTAGATGTACTTTGGAAGTATCTACAACCGATGGCCTTTACTTATGATATAGTCCTTTCTCTATATGAACTATTAGTAGAAGAAAGCCATCGCTCCGGGGCCCTTTTAGTCGATTGGCCTTCAGGAGAAATCATCCCATTAACAAATAAAACCTCCGGTATTCGTGTCTCCCGTCTCGATTGGGAAGAAAATACGAAACAAAGCTTTATAAAAAGGCACCCTGAATGCCGGAGTGAAAGGAGTTTAGAAGCCATTGCTTTAGCAACCAAAGTACAGTATGCTGGCGTCCTGGCGGAAATTTGTTGTTCTGATGACCCAGATTATACAACCGGCTACCTTGCCCTTAACGATACATACCTTCGCATTCCACATATAAAACCAGCCAATCACCCCTTCGGTGGAAGGATCTTTATTATTAATCGCACACAAACGAACATTAATAAACTTATACAGTTCCTTGAAAACGAGCGGGTGCTGGTCGGGGAGGTCTAAGAAATGCAAAAAGAGATCAATGAAAAATTAAAGCAAATCAAGCAGTCAAGTCTATATCGAAGATTACCTCACGAAGCCCAAGGAGAAGAGCTTTTCACCCCAGCGACGAACGATTACCTAGGCTTAGCAAGGGATCAACGGGTAAAAAAAGCAGCACAAGAAGCTATCGCTATATATGGCACAGGAAGTACAGGCTCCCGACTTACAACGGGAAACAATGTATTGCATGAAAGGTTAGAAAAAGAGTTAGCTAGTTTCAAAGGATACGAGGCATGCCTCCTATATTCGAGTGGTTACCTCGCTAATATCGGTGTCATCACTGCGATGGCTGATAAGCAAACGGTTATTTTTAGCGACCAGTATAATCATGCAAGCCTTATCGATGGCTGTCGCTTATCTAAGGCGAGGATTGTGATCTACAAACATAATGATATGAACGACTTAGAGAGGAAATTGATACGTTTTGAACAGACAAATAAAAAAATTATCCTAACCGATGGCGTCTTTAGCATGGATGGAGATGTGGCTCCCTTAGATCAATTAGATTACTTAGCAAAGCGATACCATTCCCTTCTCGTCGTCGATGATGCCCATGGTACAGGGGTTCTTGGTGAGTCAGGGCGAGGGTCGACTGAATACTTCGGTCTTCAGCCAGACATCTTAATCGGTACCTTAAGCAAGGCTTTTGGTAGTGAAGGAGGTTTTGTTTGTGCCAAGGAGACTTTCGTTGATTACTTCATTCAACGCTCCCGTCCCTTTATCTTTCAAACGGCCTTATCACCAGCCAATGTCGCTGCTGCCTTAATGAGTCTGCATATTATTCAAACAGAAAAGAGACACCAGGCTTTAAAAAAGCAAGCAAGTAAACTCCGGAAGACTTTAGGAGATCTATATACTATACCAGAAACATCGTGTATCACCCCTATTGTACCCTTAATCATTGGAAGTAACGAAGCGGCACTGCAATTGCAAACACAGCTATATAAATATGGGATTCATATCCCTGCGATTCGACCACCGACGGTACCAGAAGGAATGAGCCGATTGCGCTGTACCTTAAGTTCAAACTATCCGGAGGAGAAAATCGATTATTTAATTCATACCTTAACCATCTTAGCAGAAGATGCTGAAAGGAGTTGATGCGATGGAAAGTGAAGCTCCCTAAATTATAAAAACAATCAAAGGAGGAAGTACGATGAAGAATTGGGATCGTCTTGCAGACAGTGTAATCAATGGTTATGATATTGGCGAAGTCGAAGCAGAGGAAATTTTACAAGCACCAAATGAAGATCTATTACCACTCATGAATGCAGCTTATAAAATCCGCTCCACCTATTATGGAAATAAAATAAAGTTAAACATGATAAAAAACGTAAAAAGCGGCTACTGTCCAGAGAATTGTAGCTACTGCTCACAGTCTATCGACTCTACTGCATCAATTGATAAATATACGATGCTAACGAAGGAAGAAATTATCGCAGGTGCAAAACGTGCCAACGAATTACAATCAGGCACTTATTGTATCGTCGCTAGCGGTAGAGGACCAACGAATCGGGAACTAAATATCATAACAGAAGCGGTCGAAGAAATTAAAGCAATGTATCCTAAGATGAAAATATGCGCCTGCTTAGGGATTTTACGGGACGGACAAGGGCAAAGATTAAAAGAAGCCGGTGTGGATCGGTATAACCATAATTTAAACACATCGAAAGCCCATTATTCTTCCATTGCCACCACGCATACATATGATGATCGGGTGGCGACTGTAACAGATGTAAAAGAA
>CALGOZ010000086.1 GCA_937960785.1 uncultured Pseudogracilibacillus sp. | reverse complement strand
CATCCTGCAATTTTTCTACTTCGACAGGGAATTTTCCTCCTCCTGTTTCATAAAGTTTAGCAGCGTTAATTACTTGTTGTGCGTTAGATATATGGGCATCCTTTCTTGAGTTATCAATTACTCCTCCGATAAATACGAAAGCGATAATCGCAATGATTGCTAAAATTACAATCACCGCAAGTAGTTCTACTAAGGTTAATCCTCGTTCGTTTTTAAGTCTTTGAATTGTCTTTTTCATGTTCCATACCTCCTATTAATTTTATAAATATAGACAATATAATAATGATGCTTTCTTAATGTTTATCGTTGCATCACCCCTTTCAAATGGAGTGGTTATGTTTTTATTGAATTTCTGTAAATACTTGGAACATCGGTACCATAACGGATAAGACGATAAAGCCAACGACGAAGGCAAGAAGTACGATCATTAGCGGTTCGATTAAAGATTTTAACGTATCGACCGTACGATCGACATCTTCTTCGTAAAAGTCAGCAATCTTCTCCAACATATAGTCAAGGGTTCCCGTCTCTTCACCGATCGCTGTCATTTGATGGACGAGGGGTGGAAAGACCCAATGCTTCGCTAAAGGTTCCGATAAGGTTCCACCTTCTTCTAAGTTCGTCCTCGCATCCGTTACAACTTTACTTATAACGGGGTTTTCGACAACTTTTGCGACTATTTCTAGCGCATCTAAAATCGGTACTGCACTTGAAAATAAAGATGATAAGGTTCGTGTCATTCGTGCAATTTGTGTCTTCTGAAGTAACTTACCGAAAATCGGCATCCGTAAAAACATCACATTTACCCAATAATGGAACGGCTTGTTCGTTCGGTATAAAAATATGAGAATACCAATTACGATAGCTAGGATGATTAAGACAAGCCACCATAACTCTTGCACGACTTCACTAACACCGATAATAAACTGGGTAATGGCTGGTAGTTCACTACCGAATTGATCGTAAATACCCATAAATTGCGGAATAATATAAATTAATAGAAAGATTACAACACCAATAATTAAGACGGTTAATATTGCTGGATACGCCATCGTCGATTGAACGTTTTTCTTAAGGGTGTGTTGCTTTTCGAAATATGATGCCATTCGGTCTAGCGTATCGTCTAAGTTACCCGTCATTTCCCCAGCCCGTACCATATTAGAAAAGAGCGGAGGAAATACTTTTGGATGTTTTTCTACCGCATCAGAAAAGGCAATCCCGCTACGGATTTCAGACTCTACTTGTCTTAGCGTTTTTTGTAATGCTTTACTTTCTGTTTGGTCAGCTAATATATTCGTCGCATCGACAATCGTTACCCCTGCACGAATTAACGTTGCAAACTGACGGCAATAAATTACGAAGTCTTCTGCTTTTACGCGATTACCACCAATATTAAGGTCACGATTAAAGATCGATGGTTTTGTCTCTGTTAATTCTCTTGGGCTAATACCTTGTGCACGTAGTTGATTCATTACATCGCGCCGGGAAGTACCTTCGATTGTTCCGCGCTTAATGGCGCCGGATTCGGTTCTTCCGACATATTTATACATCTCCATTAAAATCACCTGCACTCGTTATATAAGGCATTGCATCTTCATTTGAAATGATACCTTGGTTTACTAATTGTTGAATCGACATCGTAATCGTATGCATGCCTAGGGACTTGCTCGTTTGAATAACATTACGAATTTGATCGATTTTATTGTTACGAATTAAATTTGCAACCGACGGATGGGAAATTAATATTTCTGTCGCTGCGATCCGTCCTGGACGGTCGATTCGACGAAAAAGTCGTTGAGATATAACCGCCTCGAGGACAGAGGCAAGTTGCACTCGGATTTGCGACTGCTGGTGCGGTGGGAATACGTCGATAATTCGCGTAATCGTCTGAGCCGCACTGTTTGTATGAAGTGTCGCTAAGACGAGGTGGCCAGTTTCCGCTGCGGTAATTGCAGTTTGAATCGTTTCTAAATCGCGCATTTCCCCGACTAGAATAACGTCCGGGTCTTGCCTTAAGGCAGCGCGCAATCCATTAGCAAACTGGCTCGTATCTTCGCCTACTTCTCGCTGTTGAACGATCGATTCGCCATGTTCGTGCACATATTCAATGGGGTCTTCCAGTGTAATAATATGTTTATTTGCTGTTCGATTAACAAAATCAATCATTGCAGCTAGCGTCGTCGATTTACCAGATCCCGTCGGTCCGGTTACTAAAATTAAACCGTGCGGGCGTGTCATTAACGATTGTAAAATCATCGGTAGTTCTAGCTGTTCGATTGTCGGAATTATTTCCGGAATAACACGAGCAGCGATACTTACTGCTCCCTTTTGGTGGAAGACGTTTAAGCGAAAACGAGAAACCCCTTCAATCTCGTAGGCAAAGTCGAGTTCCTTTTGCTCTAAGAAATATTCCCAGCGGTCACCGAGCAATTGTCGGGCCATCATTTCCGTCTGCTCAGTCGTTAATTTTTCTGTTCCGTATCGCTCGAGGCGACCGTGAATCCGATAAATAGGAGGGGAAGCAACTGACAAATGTAAATCCGAAGCATCGTCAGCTACCGCCTTTTTTAACAAGTCATCAATATGAAGCATACAGTACCTCCTTATTCAATCGTTGCAATACGTAACACTTCTTCTGTAGTTGAAAGCCCTTGTTTTACTTTATCTAATCCATCATGAAGTAAAAACTTAAAACCTTGGTCTATAACGTAATTACGAATTTGGCTGGCACTTGCTGATTGCATAATTAAATCCCGAATATGATCATCGATCATCAACACTTCATGAATTGCGATTCGACCCCGGTATCCGGTATTGTTACAGCTTGGACAACCTCTACCGCGTTGAACCGTTTTGATTTCTACCCCAGCCTCTTCGAAAATTTGTTTTTCTCTTTCGGTTGGCTCCTCCGTCCGGGCACAGTCACGGCACACACGACGAATTAGTCGTTGCGCGACGACTCCACTTAAGGAAGAGGAGATTAAAAACGGTTCAATTCCCATATCGGTTAAACGAGTCAGTGCAGCAACTGCACTATTTGTGTGTAAGGTACTTAACACTAAATGTCCCGTTAAAGAGGCTCGAATTGAAATTTGTGCCGTTTCAAAGTCTCGAATTTCCCCGACCATGACAATATCCGGGTCTTGTCGTAAGATTGAGCGAAGACCAGTCGCAAAGGTCATTCCGACAGCTTCATTCACTTGTACTTGGTTAATACCTTCTAGTTGATACTCTACTGGATCCTCAACTGTAATAATATTTACTGATTCATCATTTAATTTATTTAAGGCTGCATAAAGGGTCGAAGATTTACCCGATCCCGTCGGTCCTGTAATAAGGACGATTCCGTTTGGACGATGAATCATCTCTTTAAACTTCTCTGCATTCTCATCGGAAAATCCGATTTGTTCGAAACTATCGAGCGCATTACTTAAGTCTAAAATACGCATTACAATTTTCTCACCGAAAACTGAAGGTAATGTCGAGATACGAATGTCAATCGGTTTAAAGTCGACAGTCATTTTAATTCGTCCGTCTTGGGGCACACGGCTTTCGGTTATATTTAAATTCGCCATAATCTTCAATCGAGCGGTTAAGACGCTTTGCATATGTTTCGGTAATGTACGCTCCGTCATCATCACACCGTCGATACGGTAGCGAATTTTCACTTCAAATTCTTGAGGGTCAAAGTGAATATCACTTGCCCGTTGTTGTACAGCGTTAGAAATAATTTGGTTCACAAGACGAACGACCGGTGAATCTGCATCAGTAATGCCTGCTTCTTCTACATCCGTCTCTTCTGGTACGAAATCTCCTAACGCTTCGTCTAAAGATTGCTGAAGTTCGTAATGCTTCGTAATTGAACGTTGTAACTCATCCTTCGTCGCAATTGCTGGTACGATTTGGAATCCGGTGGCCATACGTAATTCTTCGATTGCAAAATAGTCCATCGGATCCGCCATTGCAACGAATAAACGATCACCCTCCGTTCGAATCGGCATGACTTGATATCGTTTTGCAATGTCTTGCGGGACGAGCTGAATCGTCTCCTGCTCAATTGGATATTGGTGAATACTGATATGAGGTACTCCGAGTTGGAACTCAAGTACTTCAATAAGTTGTTGTTCCGTAATAAAACCTTGACGTAATAAGGCATCACCCAACTTTTCATCGGGAGCTTTTTCCTTTAATGCCTCTTCAAGTTGATCTTTTGTAATTAGACCTGCTTCAACGAGTAAATCTCCTAATCTTTTTCGAGTCGTTGGCATTATTTCGCACCTCCTTCAACTTGTTCAATAAAGGCTTTATCTAATACACCTTCTTCTACTAACTCTTTCACAAGTTCCATCATCAATGCTTCTAATTCCACGATACGTTCTTCGTATATTTTAATTGCTTCTAGCGTATCCGGATCGACACTTTCAACACTATCTTCATAGATATTTAGTATCGAGTCTAAAAACTCACTATAACGTTTTTGTATGTCGTCGATTTCTTCAATTTGCTGAACAATTGCATTATCTTTAATATCGCTAGGTAAAGAATCGACGATAGATCCTCCAGATGTACCACTTGGTATGACGATATTCCCTTCTTCATCGATAAAGATATCGTCCTCATCTAATAGTTCGTCATCCGCTGTCGAATCGCCTTCTTCTATGTCAGGTTCATCGGGTGAGACGAGTAAAATCGTCGGTGTTGGTAAGTATAAATCCCTACTTATAACTTCATCGTCGACATAGGTTCCACCTTCATAAATTGAGCGGATAACATCGAGCGTTAAGCCAGATTTCCCAGCCTGTACAACTTCTTGTTCGCCCGGATTCATTTTTTTACTATATCGGTAAATCGTACGAGGCTTGATTTCTTGTTCGTTTTCAACTTTTACTTCATACGTATTTGCCTCTTTACTTCCTTCAAGCGTAAAGGTTAAATTCTTTTTCCCTTTATCTAAGGATAAACGGTAGGAACTTTCTCCAATATTTTTCACGACTAAATCTTTACGATCTCGCTGACTTACTTCTGCGTTTATACCTTTTTCTCCGTAATCGGGTAATGTTAACTGTGGATTACGTTCTAAAACTTCAAATTCCGCTTGTAAAAATAATGTATAAAGTCCAGTTGCTAAAAAGCTCGATTCATCTCGAGAGTTTAATAATTTCTCCGGTGTATCAACTGATTCTAAAAATGAAAACATCTCATTTGGAGCAATTAATTGACCGTCCAACTCCTCAACGACATAGTCTAAAGTTGCCGTTGAAAGATTCGGTATTTCTAACTTTACTTCCGCAACCGTATCTAATGGAATCTCTGCATCTTCTATGTATGTCAAGGTGACTGGTCCATCTTGTAAATCACTTGCTACTTCCGTCACCTTCGTGATTACGGATTCATATTCAATATGTGATTTCTCCATTAGTTGTTGGAAATCACTATGAGCTTCATCCACCTCGGTTACGAGTGGAATATATACATTTTTAGGTCGTTTGAAGAAGGTGCTAATTTTTCGTTTTGTCTTATCCTTTAGTTCTTCTAACGTTGCATCGATATCGAAGTGAATTGCTTCTCGATCAATCGATAACGTATCGAACTCACCTTCTAACGTTAGATCTCCTTTTGCTTGCCAAATTAAAATTTCATTTTCAAGCATCGTTCGGATCTCTTCATCAGTCTTGTTTTCGACACTTATTATTCCGACTTTTGTTCCGGTCGGCATTTTACTAGCTGCTAATGTTGTAGTAGGTATAATTACGATAAGAACGATAAAGGCAATAAGTACATACAGTGCTCGTTTTACATTCAACGAAACGCTTCCCCCTTTTTTAAAATAGTTTTATAGAATTTAAATATAAAAAAAATGACCTTAAATAGATTTGAATCTATTAAGGTCGGTTGCACCACTAGCTCCATGCAATTACAGTGCCCAATTTACTAATTGCATTTCCTCGCTTCCTTAACGAATTAAACTATAGTAATCGTTAATTAATATGGATTTATGCGAATTTAATTACTATTATAATTAATAGTTTTAAAAAATCAATAGATTTTTTTTAATTTTTTTGTGAAATCTTTAAATTTATGACAATTATATGATTCTTTATTATTATTCAAATTTATGTGACCTTTTCAATAATTGTTCGACCTTTGTCGCAGGCATTGGCTTTGCGTAATAAAACCCTTGCACTTGATCACAGTTTAAATCTACTAAAAATTGTTCATGATCTTTCTTCTCTACACCTTCAGCAACAACTCTTAATCGTAAAGCTTCAGCTAAGGCGATAATCGTTTCAACAATCGCTCGGTTAGAATCGTTTAAATTTTGAATAAAGGATTGGTCGATTTTTAAATGGGTAATTGGATAGTTACTTAAATAACTTAACGAAGAATATCCCGTACCGAAATCATCGATACTTATCTCTACTCCTAAATCTCTAAGAAGTTTTAATTTTTTAGCAGAAATTCGTTCATCTAACATCATGCTTTCAGTTACTTCTAAATTTAAATATTGAGCATCTAAATTGACGGAATGTAAAGCTTTTTGCACAAATTGATCAAAGTTCGGATGGTTAAACTGGGCAATTGAAATGTTTACGGCCATTGAAATTGGTTCGTATCCTGCCAACTGCCAATCTTTTAGTTGTTTACAAGCAGTCTCTAATACCCATTGTCCGATAGGGATAATTGCGCCTGTATCTTCGGCAACAGGGATAAACTTGTTCGGCGGGATATATCCTTTTACCGGATGATACCAACGTAATAATGCTTCGACTGCAACTAATTCTTTCGTTTGTAAATTATATATAGGCTGATAATGTAATGACAATTGCTCCCGTTCAATTGCCTGTTTTAAATCCATCTCTAATAAGGTACGTTCTAAAATATCCTTTCTTAATTGTTGATTAAAAAATTGGTAGTCGCTACTTACTTCTTTTTTATTTTTGTACATTGCGATATCGGCACTACCGATTAGTGTGTCGTAGTCGATTCCATCTTGGGGAAATAAACTTATACCAATACTCGGCCGGATGAAAACTTCTAAATTTCGATGATTAAATGGCCGACTTAAGTGATTGACGATTTCTTTTGCAATTTTTTCTGCTTCGGTACGGTCAACCCGTGGAAAAAGCACAATAAACTCATCTCCACCTAGTCGGGCGACAAAATCTTCCTTACGTACGACCGCCTGTAAACGTTTAGCCAATTGAATCAATAGTTGGTCTCCTGCTGAATGGCCCATCGAGTCGTTAATATTTTTAAATCGGTCGATATCGATAAACATTAAAGCAAAGGATTTGTTTTCCATTTCATGTTCAAAAATAAATTGATTGACTTTTTCCTGTAAATAGCGTCGATTAGGTAGTTGAGTTAAAAAATCAAAATAAGCCATCTGTTTCGCTAAGTTTTCAGCCTTTTTGCGATTCGTAATATCGACGATCGTCCCAACTACCTCATACACTTTATCTCCTGAAAAAATTGGTGATAAATAAATGAGTAAGGAGTAATCATATAGTTCAACTTCTAAGTGGGTTTGATGCCCAGATAAGGCTAAACGGAAGTGATATTCGATTCGCTTTACTTCATCTCGCTCGTGGCGGGAAGCAATCTTTTCCATCGACATATCTTCTAAAGTTAAGTTTAAGTTTTTTAACATTTTCCCTTCTAAAAGGGTAAATTTAATTTCACCATCGATTTCTTTATATTTAAAGACGATGTTGTATAAGTTTCTTACGGTTGTTTCAAAATCGTTTTGGAAGGCTTTTTGTAATGATTGTTCTGCCTCAATACGACGGGTAATATCGGTTTGGATTGCGATAAATAATACCGGCTTTCCCTGTCGATTTAATATAGGTACTGTCGTGGAGTGAACCCAATATTTCGTTCCGTCTTTCGCTTTATTTCGTAGTTCTCCACTCCAAATTTTACCCGATAAAATGGTATCCCACATTTCTTTATAAAAATCTTCCGATTGATAACCAGATTTTACGATAGCTGGTGTTTTACCAATTGCTTCATGGGGTTTATATTGCGATAGTTCAGTGTAACGTTTGTTAATTGAAATAATTGTCCCTTCTTGATCTGTGACTATTACGGCGTTCGACTCATTTACAGCTAATTCTAACGTTTGTAAAAATTGTAGTGGATGAATTGGCAAATCTTCATTTAAACCAGACTTTAAATGTTCAGTAAAGATAATAAAGTAATTTGTGAGATTACCTTTTTCATCGATTAAATATGTGATGGAAGTCGAAGCCCAAAACATCCTTCCCTGTCGGTCTGCGTATTCGATTTCCGTTTGGATATATTTTTTGTCTTCAAAAGTTGCTTCATTAATAGATGTAAGATTGGCATAGTCATTCGACCTAATATTAATTACTTTAAGAGGCTTATTAATTAGCTCATGTTTTTTATATTTTACAAGTTCACAAAAGGTGTCGTTCACATAAGTGATATGAAAGTCTCGATCTACGATGATAAGGGGAAAAACTTCTCTTATAATGTGGGCGACTTGGTTATCTTCTGAGAAAAAATGTACCGTCAATATTATCACTCTTTCATATTAAAACTGTTCAATCTTGTTGAGAAATATGCATAAAAAAACCCAAATCACACGACAGCAGGGGACGTTACAAGTATGAAAGGGTAGGTTCTGTATTTAATTGACGTGTCATTTTAGGTATTTTTATATAGTTATTTAGAACGATTATTGTTGACTATAGATTATCAAGTGAAAATTATTATGTCAATTAAACAAGTCGTTACTTTACAATAACGATACATACCAATCAAGGATTGTTTGCCCATAAAAGTATGTTAATAATGCTGCTAACACGATAAAAGGCCCGAACGGAATCGGTTGCCCTCGCTTTATTTTTTTCGTAAGCATTAAAATTCCGCCTACGATTGCGCCAAATAATGCGGCGAAGAAGAAGGTCAATAGAACGTTTTTCCAACCTAATACGAAACCAATTACACCAAATAATTTCATATCCCCTGCACCCATACCACCTTTACTAACGATAATAATAATGGCTAATAAGACATATCCAACAGCTGCTCCGATGAACATGTCGTACCAAGGGTCTAATGGGGATAATATTCGTAATAAAATAATGATTGGTAAGAAAAACAATAATATTTTATCCGGAATTAACATGTAATAAAGATCGGAAACCGTAATAATCATTAATAAACTGATGAAGATTATGGCGACGATTAATTCGCGCTGTAAACCTATGTGTATATAGGAAAAGGCATAGAAAAATCCAGTAGCAAATTCTATTAATGGATAAACAGGTGAGATTCGTGTTTCGCAAGTGCGACACTTTCCTTGTTGTAGAAGAAAGGATACGACTGGAATTAATTCATAAAACTTTAATTGCGTTTGGCATTCCGGACAGTAGGAGCGATCGTTATGAAAGGGGATTTTTTTAGGAACACGAATACCTACAACATTGAAAAAAGAACCAAATACTGTACCGAATAAGAAAAATAAAAGGATATACATTACTTCCACTTTATTACCTCTTCTCTTAAAAGCATTGCTACTAAAAAAGT
>CALGOZ010000085.1 GCA_937960785.1 uncultured Pseudogracilibacillus sp. | reverse complement strand
CTCCACTATGTAAGATGAAACGATTTTATACGTGAACTTACCTAAGAGAGCCTTCCACCGAGTAAGTTACGAAGTTTTGCTAATTGACTTACTCAGTAGAAGCGTCCATTGGGTAAGAAGCAGTGTTGGTTCTAATTAACTGACTCGGCAGAGACCTCTACTGTGTAAGTTAAAACGCTTTTGTACATATACTTACTCGACGGAAGCTTCCCCTAGGTAATCCTAACCGGATATCACCGCTAACTTTATCTGCATAGAGTCGAACCGAGAAATTCTAACCGGAGATCACTGCCTACTTTCTCTACAAAGAATCGAACCGAGAAATTCTAACCGGATATCATTACTAACTCTCTCAAAAGAAGACCACGCCGGGAAAATCTATTCGAATATTACTGCGAACTTTCTCAGCAGGAGATTCAGTCAAATAAGTTTAAATAGACGGCACGCTTAAATAAACTCCGTTGAATAAGTAGTAAAATTTTCACATATAAACTTACTCGGTGTGAAGTAGTTAAAATTTAACCCGCTAAGCAATGCGATAAAAGGTTTAAAGCAGTTTTTTAAATGCGACAGCTGAATAAAGTGGCACTACCTCATAGATACACAAAAATAAGAAAAGTGCTCAGTTTAACAGCATCTCATAATTTTATTTGCTCGGTTTTATCCAAGCTTCGCTTTACTTTTACTTAGATTTTATCGGGTATAAAACAGTCTATCTTGTGTAAAATAGATATACATTTTATGCAAAAGGATGGACGACATTGACGAAAAAACAACAACGCTTAGCAATCTTAGCTTTAGCCTCAGTACCGCTTATTATGACCTTAGGGAACTCGATGCTAATTCCGATTTTACCGCTATTGGAAAAGAAATTATCGATATCTAAATTACAATCGAGTTATATTATTACGGTATATTCAATCGTAACAATTATTTTCATCCCTTTGTCCGGGTATTTATCCGACCGCTTCGGCCGAAAAACGGTAATCGTTCCGGCCTTAATTCTGACCGGAATTGGAGGCTTAATTTCAGGTTTTGCCGCATGGAAAATGGATAATGCTTTTATTGTCGTTTTAATTGGAAGGGTATTACAAGGAATCGGTGCTTCCGGAGCGATGCCAGTCGTCATACCGCTTGTCAGCGATATGTTTGAACAAGAAGAAAAAGCGAGTGCTACGTTAGGTATCATCGAAACATCAAATACAATCGGGAAAGTGCTCAGCCCAATTTTAGGTTCTGCATTAACCGCAATTATTTGGTTTTTGCCGTTTTTTTCGATTCCTGTTTTATCGACAATCTCTTTATTACTTATTTTATTTTTTATTAAACAGAAGGAAGACGATGACGAAGCTGAGTTTAAAATGAGCGAGTATTGGAAACAGATTAAAGATGTTTTCAGTGAACATAGGCGATGGCTTTTTTCAATCTTTGCTATCGGTGCAATCGTTATGTTTATATTGTTTGGGTTTTTATTTTATGCTTCAACCATTTTAGAAGATGATTATAACTTTAAAGGGGTAACGAAAGGATTCTTACTAGCTATTCCTCTCTTTGCCCTAGCTACCGCTTCCTTCGTTACCGGAAAATTAATTAAAGATAAAATGAAAACGATGAAATGGATTGTCGTAATCGGACTTGCAATTGCTGGTGTTGCGACGATTGGAATTCCATTTAAGAAGAATTACATTTTTTTATTAACTATTTTTTTTATTTGTGGTGCCGGTATCGGGATGACCTTACCTTGTCTCGATTCAATCATCACAGAAAATATCGAAAAGGATGTCAGAGGCTCGATTACATCGTTCTATAGTGCAATGCGTTTCGCCGGTGTTGCGACCGGACCCCCTGCGATTGCCTTTTTGATGAAAAAAGAGCTCTACTGGATCGTCGCCTTATTCGTTTTTTTAGCGTTGATTGCTCTTTACTTAGCTTGGATGAAAATTTATCCAAAAAGAAAAGCATGATATCGCATTCATGAGCTTATTTTCTTTAGTTTTTCAACGTTTTTCGTTATTCAGACATTTATAGTAGCAATCAATACAATAAGTATAAAATTTTTGCTACAATGATAGAGGTATGAATTATGATCAGTCCATAGGAGGAAATAAAATGGATTACAGAATTGAACATGATACGCTTGGTGAAGTAAAAGTTCCAAAAGACAAATATTGGGGAGCCCAAACACAACGTAGTAAACAAAACTTTCCAATCGGACAAGAAAAAATGCCAATTGAGATTATTCACGGTTTCGCAATTACGAAAAAAGCAGCAGCAAAAGTAAATAGCGATCTCGGCCTATTAGAAAAGGAAAAAGCTGAAGCAATCGCTTATGCAGCTGACCAAATTCTTGATAATAAATTAAACGAACACTTCCCGCTTGTCGTCTGGCAAACCGGTAGTGGTACACAGTCAAATATGAATGTTAACGAAGTAATCGCCTATGTAGGTAACGAATGGTTAAAAGAGAAAAACAGTGACCTCGTCTTACATCCGAACGACGATGTAAATAAATCCCAAAGTTCTAACGATACGTATCCAACTGCTCTCCATATCGCAACAGTGATTAAAATGGAAGATGAAGTTTTACCAGCTTTACGCATTTTAAAGGATTCTATTAAAGAAAAAGCTGACGAATTTATGGATATCGTAAAAATCGGTCGTACTCATTTACAAGACGCAACACCGATTACGTTAGGACAAGAATTTAGCGGATGGCATCGCATGCTTGAGAAAACGGAAAAAATGATCACCGAAAGTGCCGAACATTTAAAAGACTTAGCAATCGGTGGTACAGCTGTTGGAACAGGATTAAACGCCCATCCTGAATATGCCGAAAAAGTATGCGAAGAAATTAGTAAATATACGAACAAGGACTTCCGCTCTGAACCAGTAAAATTTCACTCGCTAACGAGCTACGATGAGGTCGTATATGCTCACGGTGCTCTTACTGCTTTAGCAACAGACTTAATGAAGATCGCAAACGACGTTCGTTGGTTAGCAAGTGGTCCTCGCTCAGGAATCGGTGAAATTACAATCCCTGCAAATGAGCCAGGAAGCTCCATTATGCCAGGTAAAGTTAACCCAACACAAAGTGAAGCAATGACGATGGTCGTTACACAAGTCGTCGGAAACGATGCAACGATTAATTTCGCAAATAGCCAAGGTAACTTTGAGCTTAACGTGTTCAAACCTGTAATTGCCTATAACTTCTTACAGTCAGGTCAATTACTCGCCGATAGTATGCGTTCCTTTGAGAAGCGAGTCGTTCGTGGTATTAAACCAAACTTAGAAAAAATCGAACAGTTCTTAAACGATTCACTCATGTTAGTTACTGCACTTAACCCACACATCGGATATGAAAATGCAGCTAAAATTGCAAACAAAGCGTATGAAGAGAATACAAGCTTAAAAGAAGCAGCAGTAGAGTTAGGCTTATTAACAGAAGAAGAATTCGACCGCTACGTCGTTCCAAAAGATATGACACGACCACTATAATAAAAGAGAAAAACGATGAGGCTGAGACAAAACCAAGAAATAAAATGACGGTGTTCAGTAAAACTGAGCACCGTTTCCTTATTTTTAAGCCTATTTTAAGGAAGTGGTCTTTATGTAGCTGATATCAGTTGATGCATTTAAAAAATTGCTTTAACCCTCGCGTCATTTTGCTAAGCTGACTAATTTTTCAAACATATTTTAACTTTCCTAGGAAGAGCTTCTGCTAGGTAAGTGAATAAGTAAAAGATTCGTAACTTATTCGACAGAGACCTCTACCGAGTAAGTTAGTGAGAAACGACAGTCCATCTTACTCACTGGAACGCTCTGCCAGGTAAGTGAATGAGAAAAAACACTTCAGCTTACTCACTGGAGCGCTCTACCAGGTAAGTGAATGAGAAAAAACACTTCAGCTTACTCACTGGA
>CALGOZ010000084.1 GCA_937960785.1 uncultured Pseudogracilibacillus sp. | reverse complement strand
TTTTCGTGTACGCTGGATCTCGCCACACACCTGAAAAGGAAGAAAAACATATTTTCAGATGTGCTAGATAATCGAACAGCAAGAAAACGCTGGAAAAGGACCTGCGGTTGTTCGTCCAAAATCTCCCTGTCATCTTTGTAAAAAATAATGAAAAGAAATAAAAAAGATGCCCAAATCTTTCTCGGGCATCGTCATAATTTTATTTTAACTTTCCTTCTCTTACAATCCTTATTCAAGTATTAGGCTCGGTTTCGAAATAGACGATATCTGTTATAAAAATATAAGGAACTTCCAGTAACTAACAATAAAAAACCTATAGCTAAGATTTCGTAACGCTCTGTCGCTGTCTCTGGTAAAGCCTCTCCAGCTTTTTTATGGCCACCTTCAGTTCGGATGATTTTTTCTTCATCTTTTTTCGCTTTTTCCTCATCTTCATCTTTTATTGTTTCGTCTTCATCTTCGGAAGCTTTATCGTTATCGCTTGAGTCTGTCTTTTCTTTTTCTTCGCTGTTATCGTCTAGAGAAACCGGTGGAAACACTTTAGAAATATGTTCCATAAATGCATCAGCTAACGCACGATAACCTTCCATATTCGGATGAATATCCGGTTGATGGTCTAAATATTGATCATATTTTCCAACAAATTTATCGAACGTAGGTACGAAAGTCGCTCCGTTTTCCTCGGCTTTTACCTTTATCGTATTGTTTAGCATCTCGATTAATGGTAAGGTAACGGACTCATCTAAATACGGAAGAGCATTATAATATCCCATGACAAAAACTTCTGCCGAATCATTTGTTTCATTCATAATTTCTAACATCTTTTCAATATTCGCACCGACAAGCACTATTTTTCCTGCAATTTTAGGAATTGTTTCTGTAAAACGTTCGTTGAATACGACAGCTTCCTCATACAAGTCTTCTAATTCCAAGAGATCTAAATCATCTTTAAATAGTGTATCAAGTGAAGTTTGTTGTTCTAGCAAGTGAATAGAAAAATCTTCGACAAAACTAATAAGCTCTTCATCGTCAACCGAATCTATTAACTCCTCTATCTCGAGTTGCATCACGTAGTAAATCGACTCATCAATTTCGTATAAATACTTGAAACCTATTTCATCAAGCCCCTTATTAATCGCAATCAATTGCTCTAACATAAGTTCCAAATCCTCGATATCCACAGTATCGCTATCTAATTCGTCTACAATTTCCGTTAAAGACTCTTGCAATTGAGTATTACTTTCCTTAAAAGAAACAACGTTTGAGCTAAATGCATCTTTTGCTTCATCGATTTTTTCTTTTAATTTCATAACATTTGCATCGTTAATAAAGTCGATTAAATCAGCCTTCTCAAGCAACCAAGATATTTCCGCTAGCACATCATTTGCACCGATCGTTAAAGTAATTAAATTAGCTTGTCCTACTTTTTCAAGGACATCCTCATCCTCAAGTTGTAGTAGGACATCAGGCGTTTGATAACCTGATACACCGAAATTAGTCGTATCGACAGCGTAATTAAACCCAGTTAAATCTTCTGTAATAAACTCAACATAAGCGCGATCAAAGCCTCCTCCTGCTAACAGGCCATGGGCTAATGAATCTCCAAAGGCTACATAGTTAAGCGGTTGTTTATTAGCCTTCGCAAAACTTGCTGTCGGTACAACAATAAGCAAACTAACAAAGATCAAAATAAATTTACTTATCCGACGACGAAACTTTTCCATTCAAAAACCCCTTTCTAAAAAAATTAACTATGTAAGCGTATTCATAAAGTTATAAAAATCATAACATGATACGACGTCATAAACAAGTTACTTTAGTAGAAATGTATACATTAAGAAGTAAAGCTAAAATAACAATTCCGGATTTAAATTTTTATAGATGAACACTAAAACAAAATAAATCTACTTTTACGTAAAAAATGGAAAAATAAATGTATAGATTACGATGAAACTGTTCACAATGATGATGAGGTGATTAGAAAATGAAAGATTTTGACAAAGTACCTAAAAATAGATGGGTACGACTCATCCGTAAAAAGTGGTTTCTTCCTGCCGTATATATTGCAATCGCAGCAATTGTTATTTCAGCGGTCGTCTGGTATCAGACAGCTGGTAATCCTTGGGTAGATAGCTCAGATTTACGGGATGAATTAGAACAACTTGATGAAAGTGCAACACCGGATTTCGATGAAGAGGCCCAATCGGTTATGCAACAAGAAGAAACAATCAAAATGCCAGTCGAGGAATCAATGGAAGCAGAAATTGTAACTAAGTTTTACGATTATGAAGCAGATCGAGAAGAACAAGAAAAAGGATTAACATTATATAACAATCGTTATTATCAAAGTACTGGTATTGACATAGCTCAGTCCGATGGTGAAGCCTTTGATGTAATTGCATCATTAAGTGGAACTGTAACGGAAGTAAAAGAAGACCCCCTACTTGGAAATGTCGTTACACTTTCCCACGGTGAATCAATTACGACACACTATGCAAGTTTAGCAGAAGTTAATGTTGATGTTGGTGATGAAGTAAGTCAAGGTGAAAAAATCGGCGTCGCAGGAAAAAATATGTTTAACGAAAGTGGTGGCACTCACGTTCATTTCGAATTGCATAAAGATGGTATCGAAGTAAACCCCGAGGAATTTTTTAACAAAGAAGTTAGTAAATTAGAACAGTATGATGTTCAAGTTGCCGATACAGATCAAGACGAGGCTACGGAGGACGGAGCCGCTGAAAATGAAGAAAAGGATGAAACAAAAGAAAAAGAATCGAAAGAACAAGAGAATGAACGTAAGGGAACGAAGGATGAAGTATCGTTTTCCATTACGACCTAGCAATCTCCCTTCTAAAAAAAGAACAGCTAATCTCACAACCTTCTCATCGAGGAATAAAAATCGATGGAGAAGGTTGATTTTTTTGGACAAGTAAAAATAAGCTCAAATCAATATATTACTCATATTTGAAAACAGTTCATAATACACTATGATTAACGGGCAAACGTTTAATCTGGGGTGCAACTGAAAATAAGTTCGTACGTATGTCACGTTGTATGATACACCAAGACAAAGGAGAACAGAAAAGGAAGAAAGGATATTCAATTTAGCAATTTATTTTATCAAAGTGTCAGTATTGTCTTATCTACGGCGAAGTAATGTTTATTTTCGTGCTTTCTAGTTCATCTTGAAACGTTACTGTCCTGTTATTTTTAGTACATCGTATCGATTTCGCACTTGTCGTAAAACGAATCCTCGCTTCATAACGATTCTGTTCGATGGACACCGCATCTCGATTCGCATTCACCTCAGAAAATCAACCTAGGGAGGCGAACGGTGTGCATGACTACATTAAGGAACGGACAATCCGGATTGGTCATTACGTCGTAGAAACGAAAAAAACAGTACGAATGATTGCAAAAGAATTTGGAGTATCAAAAAGTACGGTACACAAAGATTTAACTGAAAGATTACCAGAGATTAATGCTGAACTAGCAAAACAAGTAAAGGAAATATTAGAATACCATAAATCCGTCCGGCATATACGGGGAGGTGAAGCGACGAAAAGGAAATACGCTTTAGCGAGGAAAAATAAACAAAAAGAACAAAATAATTAAGCGCTATAAAACCTTGCGAGTTAAAACTTCTAAGGGAGCTAAACTACCGTTCGCAAGGTTATTTTCAATGAATAAATCTTCTTTTATTTTCCCCGTTTACTTCTCCTGATTCCTTATCTCCCTTGATTTTTTATAAATATATTCTGTGTAAGTTTGTGCTAGGAATGTTGATAAGATTTTGTTAAAATCCTATCCAACGGAAGTTTTCACTAGGAAAGATACAGCAAACTTTTCCCTAAGCTTACGCAACAAAGATTTCTGTCGGAAATGATCCATTGCTTTTTCTTTTTGCTTACTCATTGGGAGCTTCCAGTGTGAACG
>CALGOZ010000083.1 GCA_937960785.1 uncultured Pseudogracilibacillus sp. | reverse complement strand
ACATCACAAGTTACAATTGAGTGGGATATTCCAGAAGATGTCGAACCTGGTACCTATCGAATTGTCCATTATGGTGACTATAAAAATGGTTGGAACCATAAAATTTATCCGTTTACCGGAACTTCTGATGAATTTGAAGTAAAATAATGTTTTTTATAAACAATCTATCCCTGTTTATATTCACTTTTCGAACCTTAAACGCATAAAGTATATTAAGTGGAATTCCACCTTGATTCTATGGGTAGTATGACGAGCTTAACTACTTTCATTGCTTTTTTTAAAATAAAGGATCCCCCCTAATCGTCATACTGCACATAGAATTTTTTATATTAAAAATGGACTGAAGTAGCTCGCTCTACTTCAGTCCACGTTTCTATGGGATTTCGTTGTTTGTAAATTTATCAGGTTTATTCTGTTACTTCAAAAACTCCAACCGCACCTTTTGTCGCATGGTTAAATTGATGAGTAACAAAGGGATAGGTGCCTGGTTCTTTAAAGGTAAATTCTACAACAGCTCCCCCACTTGCTGGTAACATAACAGTTTGCATTCCTTCATAATGGTTGTATGGGTTTCCGTCTAAATAAACGTCTTCCATAATCGTACCAATCACGTGGAATGAGCTAACTTCATTCGGTCCAACGTTATTAATATAAACTCGTACTTTTTCACCAACTTTTGCTTTTAACGGTTCATCTTTAAGGGCGGTAGTCGTTCCATTTGTATTCGGCTGACCTTCGCGTAATGCTTTTGACGAGAATACTACTTGCGAAGGAACACCATTTGTCATATCATCTAAGTCATTATATTTATACCATTCGTTTTGGATAATGACGTATTCACGGTCTATTTCATCATCTGTTGGAGAACCATCCTTTGGTTGAACGATAATTACACCGTGCATACCGTTAGCGATATGGGATAAAACTGGCTCGGTAGCACAATGGTACATAAAGACTCCTGGTGATGATGTCGGATAAGAGAAGACTCCGGACTCGTTCGGTTCGACGTCACCAAAACCTGTTTCCGGATCCGTGTGAACGGCATGAAGGTCGATACTATGTGGGATGGCCGGATCGATATTGTCGATTTCGAAATGTAACATATCGCCTTCTTCTACGACGATTAACGGTCCTGGTGCTTCACCGTTAAATGTCCACGCCTTGTACGTTAATCCAGGTTCGATTTCGATATCAGTAATTTGTGTCGTCATTTTGACATAGACATCTTTTCCATCTCGTTCGATTTCTAACGGTATTGGTTCTTGATTCAGCCCTTCATGAGCGGGAATGATGTCTGTATTTACTTCCTCCGTTTTCGATTCTTCCGCATCAGCTTTTGGCAGTGTACTTTCTTCATTGACATTGGAGCAGGCAGATAACAACAGGACAACTAAACTAAGCAGAGTGACAAAGTGAAAAGTAATTTTTTTACCCATGCTAATCACCTCGTAAAAGTATTAGATAAGTTTAGCTCCCATCCTTCAAACTGCTTGTCTCTCTGTCTACTAAGTTGAAATGATGAATTGCTTATCTTACTTCGAATTATAGATCCCTTTCTTTAAGAGATGAGTGCGTTATATCACTTAAAAATAGGTTCTTGTTACAGGTTTTAGGAGGTTTTGTGGATAGTATATGGCGATTTTTGTAATTGTTATCAAATACAAAAGATTTCTATTTAATTACCTTCCACTCTCTCAGAACACTCTACTGAAAATAACGGTGACCATATCTGGTAAGCCTTATAATTAAAAGTGCTAAATTAAGCAAAAAAAGCGATGTGCAGCTACTAGCAGGATATCGCTTTTTTAAAAAGTTCATATAATAATATTTATTTTGCACAACTAAGGTATAGGTGTTAGAGATTTTCCACCAAACCTTTTCTGGTTCTCCACCGATATCCCCTATATCTCCTGAATCGATAATCGGTGTGCCACCAACCTCATAACAACGATCAATTAAATTTTGCTTCTCTAAATGATTCATATAAGTCGATGAAAAATATAAAGCAGTAGTTGCAACGATAGCTAAAATAACCGTAACTTCTACCCAAACAATTACAGAAGCTGAACGAAGCTGAATACCATCTCCATCACTATTGACACTTTGCTCGATTAAGTAATCGAATTCCACCTCTGTTAATTGATCTAAACTTTGTTGAATCGCATTTAACTCTTCATTGGTAAAGTCATAGTAATTTGAAGCAAGATAAGGGGCAATGTGAGCTGTTTTCGTTAATGTATTAATATAAATACTATGGTCCAAAGCTTCTAGAGCTTCAGCACTTAACGTAACTCCGTTTAAACCATCTTCATGTACCGGTTGAGCAAACCCTTTGCTTGGCTGTACCGTCAGCATTAGAACAAGAAGTGTCATAACGAAAGAAATTAGTCTAAGATGTCTTTTCATAAATATACCTCTTGTTTTATATATTCATTAATTTAAAACAATAAAAAACTCTTTTCCTACTTCAAAAGCTACTATGTGTAAACGGGTTACGTATTAGCCTAATTCTAGCAAAATATATTATAAATCGTCATAAATAAACCCTAAATCCTAGGACTTTTGTTAGCTCCGAATAAAAAACATTTAAACTTGTT
Organism: uncultured Pseudogracilibacillus sp.; assembly: GCA_937960785.1. GTDB lineage: Bacteria > Bacillota > Bacilli > Bacillales > Amphibacillaceae > Pseudogracilibacillus. Next base: position 6,696 of record CALGOZ010000083.1, on the reverse strand, counting down.
ATTTAAAAATATACGTTGACTTACGTTTTCCAAAATAATAAACTTGATGTAAGCGTTTACTTTTTGGAGGAGGGAATATAAATGCAAATACCAAACATAGGGAATTTAGTGCAGTATGAAATTTATCAAGAAATGTTGCTACCAGAGCCTTTACCCAATAAAATGCCAGTCGTCTATGAGGAATGGGAAGAAAAAGCTCGTGAAGTCCTCGAAGATAGTGCCTATTATTACATAGCAGGTGGTGCCGGAGCCGGCGAATCAATGGAGGCAAACTTAGAGGCCTTCAAAAAATGGAAGATAATCCCACGTATGTTTCGAAATGTAGAGGAAAGGGATTTATCCGTTGAGCTTTTCGGTAAAAAAATTCCTTACCCTGTATTACAAGCCCCAATTGGTGTGCAGTCAATCATTCATAAGGATGGGGAAATTGCTTCGGCAAAAGCGTCCGCGGAATTAGGTGTACCCTATATCGCTAGCTCAGCAGCAACGACACCAATGGAAGAGATTGCAAAAGCGATGGGCGATGCTCCGAAATGGTTCCAATTATATTGGAGTAAAGATCCCAACATTGCAAAAAGCTTTATTCAACGAGCTGAAAAAGCAGGTTACGATGCTCTCGTTATTACGCTCGACACTGCAATGATGGCTTGGAGGGAATACGATTTAAAGCATGCGTATTTACCTTTCTTAGCAGGAGAAGGAGTAGGAAACTATTTCAGTGATCCAGCTTTCCGCTCCAAATTGGATGACACTCCGGAAAATAATCCAACTTCAGCAATTATGTATTGGACGCAAATTTTTGGAAATACGACGTTAACGTGGGATGATTTAGCTTTCATTAGGGAAAACACAAAACTACCTATTATATTAAAAGGAATTTTGCATCCGGATGATGCAAAGCTCGCTTTAAAACATAATGTCGATGGGATCATCGTCTCAAATCATGGCGGTCGTCAAGTAGATGGAGCAATTTCCGCCCTAGAAGCGTTACCCTTAATTTATGAAGTAACAAAGGGGGAGATCCCTCTATTAATGGATAGTGGCATTCGTCGAGGTTCTGATATTATTAAGGCCTTAGCCCTCGGAGCTGAGGCTGTCCTTGTCGGTCGTCCATGTATGTATGGGCTTGCGGTACATGGAGAAGAAGGAGTAAAAGCCGTTTTACAACATTTAATTGCCGATTTTGATTTAACGCTAGGTCTAGCAGGGTTACGTTCCGTTGAAGAAATTGATTCAACCATTATTATGAAAAGCAAAGAGTTTTAAATAATATAAGAAAATAAAAAGCAGAGCTTGGTGTTTTCTAACTAGGAAATACCAAGCTCTGTTTTATATCCACTTTTTAGTTCAAGATTCACTTTTTGCACTTGATAATTTATAAAAATAAAGGAAAATATAGGAAAACACCTAAAATAATCGTAACTATAAAAAGAAAGACACTTTTCCAGCGAGTGCGATTCCAAAAGACAAAGGAGACAAATAAAGCTTGGAGGATGAGTAATGTCGCACCGGTAAGGACAAGGGACGGTGAACGAATAATTGTTCCGAGCACATTGAACAATATACCTAAAGGCATAAGTAATAATAGTAAAAAATATTTCGGTTTCGTTTTAATTGCATTGATTACTTTTTGACGTTCTTCTTCCGGCAAATGATCGTACTCAATTAGTGTAATCCAGGCAGTGACGATAATAATTGCACCAGTGACTGTAATTTTTCCCACGATTTCGCCTCCCTTATTTGAAGGATACCCAATCCTTCTACTTTCAAACGAGAAAAACATTGTTAATTATAGGAAGTTCGTTTTTCTAAGAAGATTTAACATTTAAATTATTACTATATGCTTGTCGCAAAAATAAAGAATATTTATTCATATTTAAAAAATACTAACTAAAAGGAGGGTTGATATGGACTGGCATTTACTTTGGAAGGCTACCATCGTTGTTATTATTGGTACCTTTTTACTTCGTTTATCCGGACGAAAAACTATCTCCGAAATGACTTTAGCTGAAACGGTATTAATGATCTCAATTGGTACATTGTTAATCGAACCAGTTACATCAAATGGTCTTTGGCAAACTTTTTTCGTCGGTTTAGCTTTAGTTATTACGTTGCTTATTTTAGAATATGCACAACTAAAATCGAACCGCCTCGAAAAGCTCATTACTGGAAAATCAAAAATCATTATTGAAAATGGTGAAATAAAAGAAAAAGAACTCCGTAAATTACATTTAACAGTCGATCAATTAGAAATGCATTTAAGACAGTATAATGTAACTTCAATTCAAGATGTGGAGCTAGCGACCCTAGAGCCAAGTGGACATTTAGGCTTTACATTAAAAGAACACGCTCAACCTGCAACAAAAGGCGACTTAGAAAAGTTACAAAAGCAAATTGAACAACTAACGAATACACAAATGAATCGAAATCAAACGGAGGAACCACACTTATTTACTGAAATTAAAAAGAAAAAAGGAGCAAAAGACGCTCCTTCCCATCTCAAATAAATTTTCTTACGTTATACTACGACGATAATAAATATACGTTCCAATTATTAAAATTAGTAACACAACTGCCACAGTTACAAGGCCGAATAACCTTTTATACAATGCATCTTGATATGAAGATTCAGTTTGTACTGGATTCACCTTTTCCTCATCACGTTCAATCGATTCGACTTCATAACCAAGCTCAACTGCTTCTGCTTTAGTAATTCGTTGTTTGACAATTTGATCTTGATCATCGCGATACATGGCGTAATACATTCCGTCTTCTTTCGTTACCATGACATCCATATGTTTCAACTGTTCAAGCGTCCGGTGGTCCCCTTCTGCAGATTGGGCCTCCTTTAATTTTAATACATCGTCGGGTAAATACGTTTCTAAACGGTCTTCATAAAACAGAATTTCTTTCCTTTCTTGTTCTACCACTTCCTCTTCTTCGACATCTTCTATAGGAAGCTCCTGTTCAACTTCTTCTGTTTGTGGACTAGGTTGCTCTATTGGTGCTCCTTGAGAAGGTACCGATGGTTGACTACCTCGGGATGGTGGTGAAGATGGTGTAGGGTTGCTTCCACCATTTTTTGATGAACCCTTTTCCTTATCTCCCTCGTTCGATGGTTTCTCTTCTTTTTCCGAATCCTCGCTAGGTCTTTCTGGCTCCTCCTTAGGTTTATCGTCTTCTTCTTTAGGTGGTTTTTCTTCTTTCGGTGGATTCGGATCTTCATCGTCTTCATATTCTTCCTCGGCTAAGACAACTCCAGAATCTTCAGAAAGAATTGTAGAAAAGTGCCCCGATGAAATATGTATAGCACTTGTTACAACAAACAATAACACAAATAATTGAATTATTTTTCGCTTCATTACTATCGTTCCTTATTCGAATATTTCTTCGTACACTTTCTCAGTTGTAAGATGATACATTATGACTATAAGTTACCTACTATACTACCATGTTTTATACCCGATACAAATGATTTCATGAGTTTTTTCATAGAATAAAATTAACTTTTTCTTTAAAAAAACTATCGAAAGTTTTGCTCCTTTCGCTATACTAAGGGTAAGTCTTTTTGAATAAAAGGAGGAGAAACAATTGAAAGATTATTCTTTATCGGAAATAGTGAGCCATACGAGTCAAGATTTGGAAAAAATAGATTTCTTTGAGTTAGAAACTTCAAGAATTTTAAAAGTAAATTTAACCGAATATATTTGGGCAAAAGTCGGTGCAATGGTAACATATACTGGAAAAGTTCGCTTTCAACGGGAACGAGTTTTTGAACATGGAGTTCGTAATATGTTTAAGCGAACCTTTACCGGTGAAGGTTTTCCACTTATGAAAGCAACAGGAAAGGGACATTTATATTTAGCTGATGAAGGTAAGAAAATTATCGTATTTGATTTGGAAGACAAGGAGTCAATTACGGTTAATGGTAACGATTTGTTAGCTTTTGAGCCGACAATTCGTTGGAACGTAAGATTTATGCGAAGAATTGGTGGTATGATGGCTGGTGGTCTATTTAATATCCATTTGAAAGGACCGGGTAAAGTAGCTATTACAACTCATTTCGATCCACTAACATTTCAAGTGCGTCCTAATCAGCCGGTATTTACTGATCCAAATGCGACGGTCGCATGGTCAGGACATTTAAAACCTAAAATCCACACCGATGTGACGATGCGAACGTTTTTAGGTCGGGGTAGTGGTGAATCGATTCAATTGAAGTTTACCGGAGAAGGTTTCGTTATGATTCATCCTTATGAAAAGCACAGAATATAAAATAATTAAAAATTCCCTTGATAATTTTTTTCACCCTTGTATGATGATTTTATCAAATATTTTCCTAACTATGTTAAGAGGAGGTATAAAAATTAAGCGCTTCCAATTGTGGTGTTTTATAATTCTATTTGTCTTAATAACCGCTTCACCGACTATAACGCTAGCAAAATCTTTTGATTGTACTTTAACGATCGATGCGGAAGAACATAACGAACAGAATCCTGCCTTTCCTTCCGATGGTTGTGATGAGATGCTGGCAATGGGTTGGTACGATGGTAAAGAGTTCCAAATTAGTACCTTTTCTATGATGGACACGGTCAAAGATGGTGAGCTTATCGACTTAGGAATGGATTATCATTTAAAAGTAATAACCGTTGAAAAGAAAAAACAGAAAACGAAGCAAAAAGATTCTAGTAACAAAAAGAGTGAAAAAAATAATCGTAACCAAAATGTAAAACAATTAGAGGATAAAGAAGCAAAAAGTAATAACAATGCACTAAATAAAGAGGGAGAGCAAAATAACCCTACAAAAGATAAGGACCCAGAGGAAAAGGAAAAAAGGACCAAGAAAGATACAGAAGCCAATGACGAAAAGTTAATACAATCACCTACTAATGAGCTAGAACAACAAGGACCTACTAAAGAAACAAAGGACAGTCATTCCCTTTCTGGACCTATTATCGTTACAAGTATTTTAGTCGTTGGAATTGGTACAGCTCTTTTCATACTTTTGCGTAACCGATTTTTATAAGCTTTAACCTCTGTTGACTTTTTTAACATTTTATTTTAAAAAATACTACTTTTATAGGATTGCGCATTGTTTTCAGAATTGTTAAAATAATATAAAAGTTAAGGAGGTTCATAGTGAGAAGTAGCCTTTTTTCGGTGGTTGTTTGTTTAGTAGGTTTTATCCTTTTTGTCACACCACTTACTACACAAGCCGAAGCTACAAATAATGAAACAGTTGGAAATGATTACCCTCTCATCTTTGTACACGGACTAGGCGGTTGGGGAGAAGGCGAACTTTTTAACATTAATTATTGGGGTGGCGAGCAGGATGTCATCGGTACGTTAAATAATCAGGGCTACGAGGCGTATCGGGCAACAGTTGGGCCTGTTTCAAGTAATTGGGACCGGGCGGTAGAGCTTTACTACTTTATTAAAGGTGGCACCGTAGATTACGGTGCAGCTCACGCAGAGAAGTATGGGCATGAACGTTTTGGTCGGACGTTTCCAGGTATTTATCCGGAATGGGACGGCGAAAGTAAAATTCACTTAATTGGTCACAGTATGGGAGGGCAAACGATTCGAACCTTAAATGAACTCCTTACTAATGGTGCAGAAGCAGAACGGGAATATCATGAACAAAATCCAGATGCTAAGGAAATGTCACCACTTTTTGAAGGTGGAAAGGATTGGGTGCACAGCATCACAAGTCTCGCCACACCTCACAATGGTTCTACTTTCGCTGATCATGAAGACCTTATGCCACTCATTGAACAGCTCGTAATTAACGTTGCTGCTTTAGCTGGTGTAAACCGAAAAGATAGTATTTTGTATGATTTTAAAGTAGACCAATGGGGTGCAAAACGGAAAAAAGGTGAACGCTTCTCCCAATACATGGAACGTATAAAAAACAGCTCTATTTGGGATAGTAAGGATATTAGCTCTTATGATTTATCGACCCTCGGTGCCCGGGAATTGAACAGCTGGGTTAAAACAGATCCTAATACGTATTACTTCTCCTACACTGGTAATGCGAGTTACCGTCTATTAACGGGGAGATATTATCCGATGATTACAATGAATCCATTAATGTGGGGAGCTAGTCTGCATATTGGCTCTTACACTCGCACGTGGTCAGAACCAATTATTGATCGTAGTTGGTGGCCGAACGATGGGCTTGTTAACGTTGTGTCGAGTAAATACCCCTTTAATCACCCTTATCGGGAGGCTGGTAAAGTTCCGGTAAAAGGCGAGTGGAACTATTATCCAGTGCAACAAGGTTGGGATCATATGGACTATATCGGCTTAAATATCGACCATGCAATCGGAACGCGTGAAGTTAATAGCTTTTATTTAAAGATGGCTGAAAGATTAAGTAATTTGCCTAAATAATTTTGTAAACGAGTGACAAACCCCTTTATGTCATTCAAAATAAAAAAGGCTGGGTAAAACCAGCAAATAAAATGACGGTGTTCAGTTTAATGATATGCTCCCCCTAAAGTAGACAGTTAAAAAAACAAAACTACTTTAGGGGGATTTTTATGCGTTCTAATAATAAGCATTCAGCCGAGGAACTTGAAAAAATCACTTTAAACCCTGCTTCTAGTCTAGCTAAGTAAATTTTAAATACTTCACTTTTCTAGTAGTAGCTACTATTGGGTAAGTGTATGCGCCAAAACGCTTTATCTTACTCAG
>CALGOZ010000082.1 GCA_937960785.1 uncultured Pseudogracilibacillus sp. | reverse complement strand
ATTAAAATTCTTTTCGTTCGTATATAACTGTTGTTACCACCCACGATAATAAATAAATAAAACTAACAAAAACTGCACCAGTGATATATAAGTAAGAACGAGGCATTGACAAAATATAATTTATAACGGCTGGTTGATTATTAATGAAATAAGAAATAATTGGCGCCATAATAAAATTTAGGCCTAAAAATCCAATTAAAATAAACATCGTGGTGTTTCCATGATTGATCATATAATAAATAGGATACGATATAGCTACAAAGCATAAAAACAATCCCGCACTCAACATGATATCGGTTAATGTGATGCTTTTTTGAAATAATAGTAGTAATAAACTTACAATCATAATCGATACACATAGATACACAATAGCAGCTAAAAAACGAGAAGCAATAATCTCTTTACGTGTATAAGGTAAGGAGTTTAGTAATATGTTAGTTTCAGCACGTTCATCGTAGTATAGCGTATTAAATGGGATAAATATACTTGCTACTATAATGATTAAAATCGCGGGCATGTCTGTTAATGCAAAAACGAGAATAAACGGAATGAAAAAAAGTAGTTGCCACTTCTGTATAATTAAATCCCTTCTAATTAAATTAATCATTTTGTACTCCTCCTTTTACATAATACATAATCGCCTCTAATGATGCTGGTTCGACAACGACTGAATCTCCAAATATTTCTCTTACCACTGCTTCATCCTCTGTTAATGCTTCAAATCCTGACGCATTCGAACGAACATGAATAAACGCTTGCTCCGTATCGGAATCTAATAAATCGACAGAGCCTTTAACTAACTTGTATCGTTCCTCAATTTGGTCCGTTGGATAATGAAAAACCATTTCTCCTTGATGAATAAATGCGACGTAATCGCTAACTCGTTCTAAATCTGATGTAATGTGAGTCGAAAAAAAGATTGTCCTTTCTTCATTTGTCATTAATTCTTGCAACAAATCCATTAATTCACGACGGAATATAGGATCCAATCCTGATGTCGGTTCATCCATAATGATAAGTTCTGGTTCATGGGCTAAAGCGACAGCTAAAGAGGCCTTCATTTGCATTCCTTTTGAAAATCGTTTAAGTGGCCTATTTAAAGGTAGTTCGAAACGTTCTATATATTCGTTAAATACATTATTATTCCAATTATAGTATGCGGGAGATACAATACGCCTAATATCTTTTAAATTTAATCCATCGTAAAAAACATTTGTATCATGGACAAAGCCAATCCGTTGCTTAATTTCTTTTTCCTTCGATTCGTAATTCATACCGAATACTTCTATCTCCCCTTGATCCGGCTTTAATAAATTCATCATTAACTTGATCGTCGTCGATTTCCCCGCACCGTTAGCACCGATAAACCCTGTAATAAATCCCTTCCTTACTTGTAAATCAATATTATTTAATGTAAAACCTTTAAAACGTTTTGAAACACCTTCCATCGTAACAACATGTTCCATCCTCATCACTCCTCATATAAAATTGTCAATAGCTCTTTTAGTTCGGCTAAAGATAAATCAATTTCTTTACTATTTTTAATCACTGCGCTTAGTTGCTCTTCAATAGCTCGTAGTTTCTTTTCTTTAATTAATTCTAAATTTTGCTCAGCGACGAACGAGCCTTTTCCTACAATTGAATAAATTAGCCCTTCATTTTCTAACTCTTCATAAGCCCGTTTTGTAGTGATTACACTAACTTGTAAATCCTTTGCTAACTTTCGAATCGAAGGTAGCGCTTCCCCTTCTTTCAGATCCCCTGATAAGATAAGTGATCGTATTTGAATTCTAATTTGTTCATAAATAGGTTCTTTTGAATAATTTGAAATAACTATATTCATCGTCGATCCCTCGTTTACGTAAACATTTTTTCAAGTCCCCAAGAGTGTATATACACACTATATACATTATATACAATTAGATTTGTGATTGCAAGACAATTTAAAAAAATAATAAAAAACCTCGATAAGCCTATATAACTATAAGCCTATCGAGGTTAGGAACAAACAATGTCAGTTTAATTTATTTTGATTCAATTTTTGCAAACTTATCTGCATTGCGAACGATATAATCAAAGGCAGATAAGGAAGCTGTAGCTGAAGCACCCATCGAAATTACAATTTGTTTATAAGGCTCGTCCGTACAATCTCCAGCTGCAAATACACCTGGAACGTTTGTAGCTCCTTTTCGGTCGACGATAATTTCGCCGAATTTATTACGTTCGACTGCATCGCCTAACCAGTCAGTGTTCGGAACGAGACCAATTTGAACGAATACACCTTCTAATTCAATGTGGTGTTCTTTTTCTGTTTCACGGTCAATATATTTAATACCGTTAACTGTTTCGTCTCCAGTAATTTCCGTCGTTTGAGCACTTGTAATAATATCGACATTAGGCAATTCCTTTACACGATCTTGTAATACAGAATCCGCTGCAAGGGAATCAGCAAACTCTAATACTGTAACGTGTTCAACGATTCCTGCTAAATCGATTGCAGCCTCAATACCTGAGTTTCCACCACCGATTACAGCAACACGTTTTCCTTCGAATAATGGTCCGTCACAGTGTGGACAGTAAGCTACACCTCTGTTACGGTATTCTTCTTCACCTGGAACGCCTAATTTACGCCAGCTAGCGCCGGTTGCAATTACGACAGATTTACTCTTTAACGTTGCACCATTTTCAAGCTCGATTTCGACGTAGTCGTTCTTCTTAAGACCGACCGCACGCTGAGAGCTCATGACATCAACGTCATAATCTTTAATATGCTCAGATAAATTATCAGCTAACTGACGACCTTCAATTTGTTTTACACTAATGAAGTTCTCTATTGTAGCTGTATCTTGGATTTGTCCGCCAAAACGCTCGGCGACAAGACCAGTACGGATTCCTTTACGCGCTGCATAAATTGCCGCACTTGCACCCCCTGGTCCACCCCCAACAACGAGTACATCGAACGGATCTTTCGCATTTAACTCGTCAGCATCTGGGCCTGCTCCAAGCTTAGCTAAAATTTCCTCCGCTGTAATACGACCGCCACTGAACTCTTCACCATTTAAGTAGACTGTCGGAACAGCTAAAATATTTTTACTTTCAACTTCCTGTTTGAATACAGCACCATCAATCATCGTGTGTGTAATATTGTCATTTAGGACAGCCATAGCGTTCAAGGTTTGAACAACTTCTGGACATACTTGACAAGATAAGCTTACGTATGTTTCAAAGTTTAATGGCCCTTCTAATTCTCTCACTTGCTCAACGATTTCCTCATCCATACGTGGCGCACGCCCACCGACTTGTAATAGTGCAAGGACGAGGGAAGTAAATTCGTGACCAAGTGGAACACCGGCGAATACGACGCCAGTGTCCTCACCCGGACGATTTACGCTAAAGCTAGGAGTTCTTTCTAAAACTGTATGCTCAATTACAATTTTAGAAGAGAGCTCTGCTAGTTCGTTAGCAAGTTTTACAATATCACTCGATGCTTGATCTGATTCTGTACTTAGCTTCAAAACGACTTCGTTTTCTAGCATTTCTAAGTATTGCGCAAGTTGCGCTCTCATATCAGCATCTAGTATCATTTATGTTCGCTCTCCTTAAATTTTACCTACTAGGTCAAGGCTTGGCTTTAATGTTTCGCCGCCCTCTTCCCACTTAGCTGGGCAAACTTCACCTGGGTTGTTACGTACATACTGAGCAGCTTTGATCTTGTTTACTAATGTGCTTGCGTCACGACCAATTCCATCAGCGTTAATTTCTGCTGCTTGTACAACACCGTCTGGATCAACGATGAATGTTCCACGCTGTGCAAGGCCTGTCTCTTCATCTAATACATCAAAGATGCGTGAAATTTTCTGTGATGGGTCACCAATCATAATGTACTCTAACTTGCTAATTGCGTCAGAGTGATCGTGCCATGCTTTATGAGTAAAGTGCGTATCTGTTGAAACAGAGTAAACTTCTACTCCTAGCTCTTTCAACTCAGCATAGTGATTTTGAACGTCTTCTAACTCAGTTGGACATACGAATGTAAAGTCCGCTGGATAGAATACTACGACGCTCCACTTTCCTTTTAAATCTTCGTTTGAAACTTCGATGAACTCACCTGTACCTGCATGGTAAGCTTCTGCCTTAAATTCTTCAATCTGTTTACCGATTAATGACATTTAATATTTCCTCCCTATGTTGATATTGTTTATTATTTTATTTACAGAATTAATATTGTTAGTATCCTTCACAGTAACTACTTTATTCATGTGATTTTACTCACATTTTCTTTCGACATTGTTTGTCGAAAGATTTTTTCTCAAGCGAAGGAACTAACAATAATAATTCTAATCTAGTACTCATTATTATATACCGTAGTTTTTTTGTCAAGAGATAAGGTATAACACTATATTCCGCTAAAGTTAACTATAGTTTTAGACCTTTTTCTACAAATTTAGTTATTACTATACGGGGATTGTACTCAAGTTGTCGATAAGTTATTTCTCAACTGTTTGAAATATATTATCATCAATTGTGAAAAAAATCACAATGCAATTTAAAATGTTTCCTTCTATATATTTTAAATAGTTTTATTAATGTTTCATAATAACAATAACAAAGGATCGTATAACTATATTTTATCAATGACAAAAGTTAAGTAGTTCACTTAATTGTCATTGTTTCACATTACTTTGAAGCTTTAAAGAAATTTGAATCGTTGCAAAAGTTGATGATGGGGAATATTGAAAAGGATAAAACGAGATATTCATAAAATTAAAAGTAACTATAATGAAAAATGTGGTAAATTTAATCTTTATTATACTAATATCATAAATGAAACAGTATATCCTTTCAACTATAGTTAAAGGAGATTCTGTGACAAAATGAGCAAATGAAAGAACCGTTTAGTTAAATCGTACACAGTTCCTTATTTTATGTCTACATAAGGAACTAGTATTTGATTTAATTCTTGCATTTAAAACACTACTTTAGATCTTTTGCTATGTTACTTAGATGGCGATTTGAAAAATCTTCTACCCGGGTTTGTTTAGACGTAAAACATTAAACTTATTCACCGTGGTTAGATTAAGCAGGCTATCTATCGAAACTAACTTGGTAAGACCTTTTCTGAGTAAATTTGCACTGGCATTCGGCTCGACTTTCGTAGAACGACTCTTTTAAGTATGTAGATAGGCAAGATCTTCAGTTTGGTCGGCAAAATATTTTACTGAGTAAATCTACATCCAAAAGTGTTTCATCTTACTCAGTGGACTTCCCTGCTGAGTAAGTGTATAAGCTAAAGTTTCGTAACTTATCCAGCATATTACTTCACAAAGTAAATCTACGTACTAAAGCATTCCAACGTACTCAACAAAATACTTTAGTAAGTAAGTCTGCCCGTAAAAACGCTTCATCGGGTAAGTTAATGAGAAATGGCATCCAATCTTACTCAATGATGCACGCCAGCATGTAAGTTAATCAAAAATAGCGTCTCATCTTACTCAGTGGAAGCCTCTACTGGGTAAGTGTAGCAAAAAAAGCGCCCTAGCTTACACACTGGAAGCCTCTACTGGGTAAGTTTATGCCTCTAAGCGTCTCATCATACTCACTGGAGCGCGCCACCAGGAAAGTTCATAACAAATGATACTTCATCCTACTTGCGGAAAGCCTCTACCGAGTATGTTTGCAATGCTTTTCGTTTACACTTACCTAGTAGGGCCCTCCGTTGAGTAAGTATATACCCCTAAGTATTCCAACTTACTCATTGGAGTGTAGCGACGAGTACGTTAATGAGTAATAACACTCCATCTTACTCAAAGGAGGCGTGCGATCATGAAAATAGACACCACTAACAAGCTAAACTTCCCTAGCAGAAGGTTACACTGAGTAAGATGTTAACACCTTCTAACAAAACTTTCCTAGCGCGGAGAGATATGAGGTAAGTTTCCAATAAAATTTTATTAAAACCTCTGTAAAATGAAGACGGATTTGCGATTATGTCGTTGAACTTATGACAATATATTCTCAAAATAAATATAAAAATAGCTTCTGAACAAAATAAAATGGACTGAGCTTCTACATTATATTGAAACTCAGTCCAACCATTTATTTAAAGATGACCTTGTCCTAGTCGCTCTTAAATGTTTTCACTTTAAATGTAGCATCCTTTCCAACAGCTAAATTATTTCTTTTTCATAAATATATTACTACGAACTCTGAATAAAGGAAGCTCTGTTTTTTT
>CALGOZ010000081.1 GCA_937960785.1 uncultured Pseudogracilibacillus sp. | reverse complement strand
TTTAAAAAAACTTTCTTACAATTTGTCTAATAATCGAGAAAAAAATTCATACATTTTTCACGTTGATTTCACTAAACCATTTTTTCTATAATGAGTTACGTATCACAAAGAAAAGTTGGAAGAGTTAGAGAATAATGAATATAGTTTTAAAGAAATAAGTGAGGATAAAACGCTTTTACGTTCTATTTAAGAGAACGTTAGGAGGTAGCAATGATTCGCTTTTTAAAACGCCTCGATTTTTATTGGGAAAAAATTGAGCAAGCAATCTTAAGTATTACAATCATTTCGATGAGCTTTATGTTGATAGGTAATGCAGTGAGTCGATCTTTTTTAAATAAAAGTTGGGCTTTTACTGAAGAAGTCGGAAAAATAGGAGTTATTGTTTTAACGTTTATAGGAATTGGTTATGCAGCGAGGAAGCAAATGCATATTGAAATGTCAGGTTTTTACGACTTATTACCGAATAAGATCAAACGTTACGTCTATTTGTTTATCCAAATTGGTTCGGCATTCATTCTTGCTATTTTAACTTATTTATCTTTCCAATACGTACAGCATTTATATAAGTTAGGACAAGTGACGACGATTTTACGAGTGCCACTTCATTTAACGATGTTCGTCATTCCTCTCGGCTTTTTGCTCGGGACGATTCGGTATATAGTCGACTTTTTAAAAGCTATTATCAGTAAAAAAGAACTAGAAGAAAACTTGTGATACAGCTCATGATGTCATAGAAAAAGTGGAGGAACAAAGTTGTTTTGGCTAGTAATTAGTACGTTATTTATTCTTTTATTTATGAATTTTCCGATTATGGTTGTCCTTTTAGCGACGACCTTACTTATGGTGCTAATTTTTGCACCGAATCTCGACCTTGTAATGATTATTCAACAATTATCTAGTAGTGTGGAATCTTACGTGCTCCTTGCGATTCCGATGTTTATTTTCTCGGCGGACATTATCGTTGAAGGTCGAACGGCAAATCGTTTGCTCGATTTTGTTAAAGACTTATTCGGCCATATTCGAGGGGGAACCGGGATTGTCGCTGTTGCTACGAGTACGCTTTTTGGTTCAGTATCTGGTTCATCCCAGGCGACAATTGCAGCAATTGGGCAACCGATTCGCAAACGGGCTTTAGAACACGGATATAAAGATTCCCATATTATTGGTCTTATAATTAATGCTGCAGGAATTGCAATATTAATACCGCCAAGTATCGTAATGATTTATTACGGTATGTTAACGGGTACTTCGATTGGGGATTTATTCGTTGCAGGAATTATACCGGGGCTTATGCTTTTCATTAGTTTTTCCTTATGGGAAATATATAAGGCAAAAAAATATAACATACCCGTAGAGCCGAAAGCTAGTTGGAAACAACGATTCCAATCGTTTAAAAAATCGTTTCTTACGTTTGGTTTCCCGGTATTAATTTTAGGCGGAATTTATAGTGGTATATTTAGTCCGACAGAAGCGGCAGCCTTTGCGGTGTTGTATGCGCTTATTTTAGAACTGCTTATTTTCCGTTCAATTTCGTTAAAAGACCTCTATCGAATTGCAGCATCTACCGGAGTGGTTACAAGTATCGTTTTTATTTTATTAGCAGCAGGTGGAGCTTTTTCCTGGATTATTTCCTATTTACGAATTCCCCAAAAGTTGACGGAGTCGATTTTAGGAACGGATCCATCCCAATTGCAAATATTACTCATTATGTCACTTTTTTTCCTAATTTCGTGTATGTTTGTCGACTCGCTCGTTGCAATTGCTATTTTAACCCCAATTTTCTTCCCGATTGCAACAGCGGCGGGAATTCATCCAGTAGCGATTGGAATTTTAATTACAATGCAAGCGACCCTCGGGACCGTAACACCGCCTTTTGGAGTTAATATATTTACGGCTGCCGCAATTTTTAATAAAAGGTACGTCGAAGTAGTAAAAGGGATCGTGCCATATATTATTATTTTCATACTTGTGAATGCATTATTAATCGTTTACCCAGAGGTTATTATGGTATATGAAAAGATTTTCGGTACATCAAAGAGTGGCTAAACTTATTAAGTTGAAAATAGATTAGGAGGATATCATTGAAGAAAAATTTTATTGTTCGTTTTATGTTTATGATTGTATTAGCTAGTTTACTCGTCGCTTGTGGTAGTGAAGGAGAAGAAAGCATTGAAGCTACTGGGGATGAAACGATTACGTTAAAGTTTGCTCATGAAGAAGGCGATGGGGACGTGCAAGATTTATATGCGAAAAAATTTAAGGAGTTAATTGAAGAAAAATCTGATAACAGAATTCAAGTCGATATTTATACAGCAGGAACGTTAGGAACGAACATGGACGTTTTGCAATCGTTACAGACAGGTGCAATCGAACTGGCTATCACATCACCTGGTTTTTCCGGAGATGTCATTCCAGAGTCGCAAATTATGGCGATTCCCTTTTTGTTCTCTGATAATTTAGAAGTAAATCGTAAAGTATTAAATGAAAGTGAAGCATTATACGGTCCACTAGCTGATCAGTATAAAGAAAAAGGATTAGTTCCGTTTAAATTTTGGTTAGAAGGATTTATGTGGTGGACGGCGAATGAACCGCTAACGACACTCGAAGCGATGAAAGGCTTTAAGATGCGTACAATGCCGACGAGTTTAATTATTTCTGCTTATGAAATGATGGGGGCAAACCCAACTCCGACTGATTCGGGAGAAATTTACACGATGTTACAAACGAAAGGAATCGATGGACAGGAAAATCCGCTCTTTTATATTTATAGTTCTCACTTCCATGAGGTTCAAGATTATTTAATGGATTCAAGACATCATATTTATACGACGGTTACTGCAGCAAATGAAGACTTTTTCAATTCGTTATCGGAAGAAGACCAACAGTTAATCGAAGCTGTCGTTGAGGAAGTGAATGATTGGTCTTTTGAAATGCAAGATGAAGAAGCGCAAAAAGCTCTCGATGCAATTCAAGAGGAAGACATTGAAATAATTGAGTTAACAGATGAAGAGCGTGAGCAATTTAAGGAATTGTCCTTACCTGCACGAGAGCAGTATGTAGAAGAAAATGGTGAAATCGCTAAGGAAATTTTAGAAACATTAGAAAAAGAAATTGAAGAAGCTGAAAAAGAGTTTGCTAATTAATTTACTAAAATGTATTAAGATAGTGAAAAAGAAGATCCCTTCCGGTTATATAAGGTTAGGTCAAAACCTAGTAAATAAAGGAGCGATGTTCAGTTTAACTGAGCATCGTTCTTTTGCTTATTTAAGGAAGTTCGAATTTTATATAAGAAGAGTCAGCACACCTTATGTCATCCTAGCTTCGTGGATAATTTAAAATACTTTAACTTTCTTTTAGTATAGGCTTTTACTAGGTAAGTTTATGTATAGTTGTATTCTCTCCTACTTGTTAGAGTATTCTACTATGTAAGTTTATAAGTAAAACGGGTTTATGTTACCCACTGGAGCGCTCTACTGTGT
>CALGOZ010000080.1 GCA_937960785.1 uncultured Pseudogracilibacillus sp. | reverse complement strand
TCGCTTTTGCTCGTAAATTTACCTAGAAAAGGATACTCCAAAGTAACTTACTTAATAAAACAAGATGGCGCTTGGTTTAAAGCAGTTTTCAAATGCAAAAGTTTAATAAAACGCCCTTCCCCATGCAAGCATAAAATTAAAAACGGTACTCAGTTTAACTGAATACCATTATGTTATGCACTAAGTTTTGCCTCAATCGCTTTTTATGTTCAATTACTGAAGGGCTAATGTATAAGAGTAAGAAAAGCCTATCCTAAGTTGTTTATTTTGAGTTAGAAATCGTCACTCGTTTCTTCCTAGTTGTGCTTACAATAAATAAAAACAAGCCAGAAATAATAATCGTACCTCCAAGCCACTGGGCTGGGGTTACACCTTCACCTAAAATAATATAAGCTAAAGCTGTTGCTCCAATTGGTTCGAAAACAATTGCCATTGAAATCGTTGCACTACTAAGCCAACGTAAAGCCCAGTTAAATAAAGTATGACCTAAAAAGGTCGGGATTATAGCGAGCAAAATAAACCAAAGCCAATGATCTAGAGCATACCCGGTAAAATCGTTACGTAATAAGAGATTATATATTAACAACGTGATTGCACTAATGCTGTAAACGATGAAGGTATAAGTCATTAAAGATAATCTACGGCGCAACCGTTGGCCGAGTAGAAAGTAAGCTGTTACTGTAACTGCACCAAGTAAAGCGAGAATATCTCCAAGAAGGGCAAGACCACTTATTTGGAAATCTCCCCAACCGATAATAACACTTCCAATAATTGTGATTAACATACTTATAATTGCTGCGAGAGAGAAACGTTCCCCAAAGAAAAAGTACGTTCCGATAAAAGCGAAAATCGGTTGTAATGTAACAAGAACGACAGAACTCGCAACGGACGTATAATTTAATGATTCAAACCAAAGAATAAAATGCAAAGCTAAAAACACGCCGGATATGGATGTTAAAATCCAATCACGACGCGTTACTACTTTTAATTCTTCACGATACTTCCATAAAATTGATGGAAGCATAAATAACACCGCAAAAGCTAAACGATAATAGGCGATAATTCCCGCCGGAGCGTCGGAAGCTAATTTTACAAAAATCGCTGAAGTTGAAACAGCAATCACACCAATGATGACTGCAATATAAGGGTTAAAGGATGGAAATCGCAACGTCATATCTCCTTTGCATTACACTATGTCCATTATAAACAGGATTGAATACTTTTAACAGAAAAGTATACTTTCACAATCGAAAGATACCAATATTTTTATATTGCGAAAAGATTGCTTAAAGTTCAAGTTTATATGGAATGGTGTATAAACTTTGTGATATACTATATTCCTAAATAGATACACATATCGTAATGGAAAATTGAACGTTCTTTTATTTTGTTAATGAAGATGCGATTTTAAAACGATAGATGAGTCAAAGAGGCTCTAGTGAATTTATTAATTTTTAGAAAGTTAAGGAGAAAAGAATGACAAGATTTAATGAATTACAACTGTCAGTAGAAGTGTTAAGAGCATTAGAAGAAATGGGATTTGAAGAAGCTACTCCAATCCAAGCAGAGACGATTCCGTACGGACTAAAAGGTCAGGATATGATTGGTCAAGCACAAACCGGAACAGGAAAAACAGCGGCTTTCGGTATTCCAATGATCGAGCGCTTTACAAATGAAAAACGTGCAGTTCAAGGACTCGTGATCGCACCGACCCGAGAATTGGCAATCCAAGTCGCTGCTGAGATTAATCGACTCGGTCGTTTTAAGCAAATTCGAGCCTTGGCAATTTTCGGTGGTCAAGAAATGGGTAGGCAAATTCGCGCGTTAAAAGATCGACCACAAATTGTCGTTGCAACTCCAGGACGTCTATTAGACCATTTAAAACGTCGAACGATTCGCCTACACGATATTCAAACCGTTGTGTTAGATGAAGCAGATGAAATGTTAAACATGGGTTTTATCGACGATATAAAAGAAATTTTACGACTCGTACCCGAACAACGACAGACGTTACTTTTTTCAGCAACGATGCCAAAGGAAATCCGAGAAATAGCAACGACGCTTATGAAACAACCGATTGAAGTAAAAATAAAAGCAAAAGAAATGACGGTAAAAAATATCGACCAATATTTTATGGAAGTACCAGAAAGACAAAAGTTCGATACATTAACGAACCATCTCGATCTCCATTCCCCAAAGTTAGCAATTGTCTTTGCAAGAACGAAAAAACGGGTCGATGAAATTACCGCTGGACTTCAAGTTCGCGGGTTTCGAGCAGAAGGGATTCACGGTGACCTAACTCAAGGAAAACGGACAAGTGTATTGAGAAAATTTAAAGACGAACGGATTGAAATTTTAGTTGCGACGGATGTTGCTGCCCGAGGTCTTGATATTTCTGGTGTCACTCATGTGTATAATTTTGATATTCCACAGGACCCAGAAAGTTACGTCCACCGAATCGGTCGAACCGGACGAGCTGGTCGCACAGGAGTAGCGATCTCTTTTGTTACTCCGAGGGAAATACCGCATTTACGTTTAATTGAAAATGTAACGAAAAGTAAAATGAAGCGGACGATTCCACCAACGCCAAAAGAGGCGGAGCGCGGGATGCAACAAGCTGCTGCCGAGCAACTTGTGAAAGTTTTAAAAAAAGAAAACTTAGGAGACTTTAAAGAGACGGCAACAGAACTGTTAGAAGAACACGACTCTATTCGTCTCGTTGCAGCAGCTTTAAAAGTATTGACGAAAGAACGAAAAGATGTCCCCGTACGTATTTCGTCAATTCAACCTATTAGTGTAAAACGGGCAAGCCAATCGAGAAGAAATTCCGGAAAGCGTTTCGATCGAAATCGTTCAAATCGGCGACGAAACAATAAACGCAATAACCGACGTCATTCAAATAATAAAGGAAGGAAACGTTCGTAAGAAATTCGTAAACTAAAAACGAATGGAATAGTGGGCTAGGCCTCGAAAAATTGAGACGCCCTATTCCATTCTTTTTTTATGTAATGGTGTGAAATCGTTTCAAATTTGTTACAATTAAAAATTAAGGAGTGAATAAAAGTGCGGGAACAACCGAAAAACAGAATCGCAACTGATGCAATAAAAGCATGGCGGATTTTTTCTAGTATTTTTATAGGAGTTTACTTTTTAATCATTATCACTTTAACGGTATTAGCCTATATTTTTCAGTTTACATATATAATTAGCTTGATCTTATTTGCTGTCGGTTTATTATTTTTCTACGTCTTTGTCTACCTTATCCCTTTACTACGCTATCGACGATGGCGGTACGAAATTTTTGAACAAGAAATTTATATTCAGCGTGGAGTATTCATTATGAAGCGGACGATTATTCCAATGATTCGTGTACAACATGTCGATACAGAACAAGGGCCAATCCTAAAAAGGTTTAACTTAGCGACCGTTTCAATTTCGACGGCTGCGACGACTCATTTAATACCCGCTTTAAAGGAAGCTGATGCCTCCGCCTTGCGAGATCGAATTTCTACATTAGCGAGGGTTGAAGAAGATGATATCTAATCAAACGGAACAGGTATATGAAAAGTTTTCCCACCCCCGTCGACTCCATCCTACCGCAATAATCTTCGCTTTATTTACAACCATTAAAGAGATGATTTTTGGTATTGGAATCGGGCTTATTTTCACTCTGAAAGAATCGGTCTTTTTCTTCCTTATTGTTGGTGGGATTTTTCTTGCTTGTATTATTATTTTCAGCATTTTATCTTGGTTACGTTTTACGTATTACGTTGAAGATGATGAATTACGAATCGAACAAGGAATTCTCAATCGAAAAAAACGATACATTTCAATAAACCGAATTCATAAGATCGATTTAACCGCCAACGTTATTCATCGATTATTTCGATTAGTCAAAGTACAAATTGATACAGCAAGTAATAGTGGCGATGCAGAAGTTAGTTTAAGCGCGATTCGGATGGACGATGCAACAGACCTTCGAAAGCTATTACAACATAATAAAGAACAGGAAGAAACTGATAATACTATAAAAGCTGAGCAAAGTTCTGAAAGTATTTCTTGGAAACGTTTATTTATTGCTGGTTCTACTTCCGGTAGCGCCGGTGTAATTGTCATTGCGCTTTTAACGGTCTTTTCCCAAATTGAGGAGCTTATTCCTCGGTATCTTTTTAACGTAGCTTACGATTGGGTTATTAGCATCGGTGTCTATGCGCTTGCTATACTTCTTCTACTAATCGCTATATTATTTTGGATTTTCGGTATAGCAGGAACGATGATTCGTTACGGAAACTTTACGATTGAAAAAAGGGAAAAAGAGTTGTTTATCAGACGTGGCTTACTCGAAACAAAAGAGCTAACGATTCCGTACGATCGTATTCAAGCGATTGGAATCGAGCAAAGTCCAATCCGGCAACCATTCGGTTTTGTAACTGTTTTTGCCGTTGTTGCTGGTGGTTCTTTCGATCGTTTAGAAACTTTCCCAATACTTTTTCCGATTATTCATAAAAGCGAAGTGGAAGAATTTATCAATAAATTTGTACCTAATTATGATTATTCGCTTAAAAAGCAGTTAAAACCATTGCCCCGACGTAGTTTAATTTTTTATATTGCGAAATCTTTTATCGCTCCATTGTTTGTTTTAGTTGCGTCACTTATTTTTATTCCAACCCTTTATTGGCTTGCGTTGGTCGTTTTAATTTTCAACTTAATTTTAAGCATGTTTCAATATAAAGATTTAGGACATTATATAAGTGATGAAAATTTTGTATTACAGAAACGTACTTTACAAAAGGTTACGTTATTTACTGAGAAAAAACGAATTCAAGCTTTTGAAAAAAGAGTCCACAAAATCCAAGCGTTTCGCCAAGTTGCCTCTGTCACCATTTCATTAATTGGTATGCAAGGTTTAGGGACCCATTATACGCTCAAACATGTAAGAGATGAGGATGCTAATCTTATGGCGGATTCATTTTCCTACCGTAAAGAGAAACAAAAAGAAGGAAGCCTTGGAAAAGTCGATTATAATGAGCTTAGTGACCCATTATAAACGAGTATGTCTTTTCTCACCTAAACCTAATAAAATTTCTTTATATACGTGTAAATCTATGGTATAATTTTCTCGACTTTATAGTAAGAAAGTTTTATTGAAAATTTGCTTCAAACGGTATATGAAAGGAAAAAGACAGATGGAAATGAGAAGAACAAAACGAAAAAATAAAAAGAAGAAAAAATGGTTTATAGGAATTATAACGTTTCTTTTAGTTGTCTTGTTAGCAATTGGTGGTTATGCACTATATTTATATCAAGGTGCTAAAAAACTTGTCAACGAAGATATGCACAATCCAGTAGATGCAATCGATACAACAGTTACAAAAGAAAAGTTACGAAAGACGGAAAAGATAAATATTTTACTACTAGGAATCGACTCTGAGGAGGATCAGTTTGGTCGTTCAGATGCGATTATGGTCATGCAATTAAATCCGGTAGATAACGAAATGAAAATCGTCAGCATTCCCCGTGATACAAGGACTGAAATTATCGGTCGAGGAATAGAGGATAAAATAAACCACGCCTTTGCCTTTGGAGCGAATGAATGTGGTGCCCCTTGTGGAGCGAATGTGTCGATTGCTACTGTTGAAAATTTACTCGATATCGAAATCGATTATTATGTAAGCATTAATATGGATGGCTTAGTAGAGCTCGTCGATGAATTAGGATCGATTACAGTCGATAACACAATTGCTTGGAATGATGGTAAGTACGACTTTCCCGAAGGAGTTATTGAATTAGACGGGGAAAAGACCAAAGCTTTCGTTCGAATGCGTAAAAAAGACCCTAAAGGGGACTTCGGTCGTACGCAACGTCAACGTCAAGTAATCGAAGGAATTATTCAAAAAGGTGCTTCTGTAGGTACGTTGCCAAATATTACAGGCTTGATGAATGTGTTAGGGAAAAATATGTCGACAAATATGGACTTTGACGATATGAAATCGTTATTTACTAACTATCGAGATACACGAAGAAACACATCGGAATATATGTTAGAGGGCACTGGTACAACTATTAACGGAATTTACTATTTAATCGTTTCTGACGAAGAAAAATTAAAAGTGAACCATATGTTAACAGAAGAATAACTTTTCAATAGAAAAGACTAGAAAGTCTCTTTGTTTCAAAAGAAGCTTTCTAGTCTTTTTATTTTATAACGGATAAAAAATAGGGATGAAAATTAAAGAAACAATCGTTAAAATAAGTTGTAATGGGACACCAACCTTCACATAATCGATGAATTTATAGCCTCCTGCATTCATTACGAGAGCATTTGTCGGTGAAGCAACCGGAGTAGCAAAGGCCACACTAGCAGCGACAGCAACAGTAATTACGAATGGGTAAGGACTTACCCCCAATTCCAGAGCTGTAGTAATTGCAATTGGTGCAAAAATAACCGCTGTAGCTGTATTACTAATGAATTGACTAATAATCATCGTCAGTACGTAAAAGCCGGCTAATACAGCGATAGGACCGTAATCGCCTAATAAGGAGATGACGGTGTTACTAATGTATTGAACACCCCCCGTTTTTTCTAGAGCTGTCGCCATCGGAAGCATGGCTGCAATTAAGACGATTGATTCCCAATTAATTTTTCGATATCCATCTTCCATCGAACGAACACAGCCAGTGAGCACCATCAAAAGCGCAGCGATTAAAACAATAATTACGGGATCTATCACTTCTAATGTCATTGCAACGAGCATTGCTAACATGATGCCTCCCGCAATTGGCGCTTTTCCTCTAGCAACTTCAGCAGCTACGACATCACTTAAACGCCCGACGACGATTAAGTCCCGAGAAGCTTGGGCAAAGGCTTCAATTTTACTCCATTTTCCATGTACAAGCAGAGCATCGCCAGCTCTTAAGCGAACTTTTCCAGCATCAGTTTGAATATAAGTTCCATTACGATAAATTGCTAAAATAGTTAGTCCGTATTTTTTCCGGAAATGTAATTCGCGGAAGGTTTTATGTTCGAAGCGACTGTTCGGTGTAACAATCATTTCGGAAATACCGAAAATATCGGAAAGTAAATATTTTCTCGAACGCTTTTTACGGGCTTCAGTTTCATCGATTAAATGGTATTTTTGAAAAAAGGTTTGTTTATCTTCTAAGTTTGCAAGAAGAAGAAGGCGATCTCCAGCTTGCAATGTTGTTTTTGCTTTAGGAACAATTTGCTCCCTTTGTTGAAGGGGCGAGAAGTTTCCGTTTACTTTTCGTTTGATTGAAATAATTGTAACACCGTATTTATTCGTTAATTGTAATTCTGCTAAAGGCTTATCGATTAATGGTGAATCTTCGCCAACTCGTACGATATGTAAGTGCGGATAAATTTTATACGTTCCGGCGAGTTGATTTGGATCGAACTGTTCAGCTTCCAATTGCGAATTTTTACCTTTTGGTAGTAACTTTCGTCCAATTGTTACCATAAATATAATTCCGGTAGTTAAAGCGACAAGACCTATTGGCGTATATTCAAAGAAACTAATCGGTTCGAAACCTTGTTCCTTCATTAAGTTACTTGCAACTAAGTTCGGTGGTGTTCCAATTAATGTTAGTACACCCCCAAGACTACTTGCGAAAGCCAAAGGCATAAGTAATTGACTAGGATTTACTTTCATACTAATTGCTACACTAATAACGACCGGCATTAGCACCGCAACTGTCCCGGTATTACTCATAAATGCACTAAAAATTGCAACAGTAAGCATAATGATAATAAGCAGGCGGGTATCGTTACCCCTTCCGAGCAATATGAGGCGGTTCCCGATTTGTTCAGCTAAACCAGTATTAAAAATACCCGCCCCAACGATAAAAAGTCCAGCAAACATAATGACGACGGAATTGGAAAACCCTGCAATTGCTTCTGCTGGTGTTATAATTCCAAAAAGGGTCAAGGCGATAGCCGAACCGATTGCTACTAAGTCTGTTCGTAACTTACCATGGATAAAAAATAAAGTTGTAATAAGTAGGATGATAAATGTTGTTGTCAATGGTGCTAAACTCCTTTTTAATTGTTCAAAATTATTCGTTATAAAAGGTTTAATTTACTCATCTATCATAACAAATCTAGGAAGAGCATACTAGTTTGCATCTATCGACACTTTTGTTACAAAGCTTCAGGAGGAATACAAAAGGACTGTTTTCACTATAAATTCACTGTATTAATGCGATAAAGTAATGTATAATTATTCAGCAGTGTTTCTTGAAAATTAAAATTTAGGTTTTAATTATGAATGGATAGTAATTTATAATTGAATATTATTTATGATTTAAGTATAATATGCATAACTATATTTTTTATAGGAAAATGCATAAAAAATATAGAAAGTAAATAAAGTTACATCGTGTTTTAGTTTATAAAGAGGGGGAAAAAGATGAAACAAAGATTAAAATGGATGACTACATTACTTATTGTTCTATTATTTGTAATCGTTTTAGCTGCTTGTGGTGGCAATTCAGAAGAAGCAAGTGGAACTGAAGATGACGGAAAGTTAAAACTAGTCGCGGGAACAGAGGCGACCTATGCACCGATGGAATATATTGATGAAAATGGAGAAATTGTTGGAATCGATATCGATATCGTTAATGCAATTGCTGAAGAGATTGGTGCCGAAGTAGAATTTCAAAATATCGGATGGGACCCACTTTTTCCAGCAGTGAAAAATGGTGAAATTGATTTTGCAGTATCGTCAATTACGATTACGGAAGATCGGAAAGAAGAATATGACTTTACCGAACCGTACTACGTAGCGAATCAATTAATTCTCGTTCCAGAAGATAGCGATATTAAAAGTTTCCAAGATTTAAAGGACAAGCGTGTAGCCGTACAAATTAGTACGACTGGACACGAAGTCGTAAAAAAGTTATTAGGAGAGACGAGTGACCAGATAGTTGCTCCGGAAAATTTACCTCTAGCAATTAATGAAATGTTAAATGGTAATGCCGATGCGGTCGTAGGAGATAACGCACCGGTATTAGAATATATGAAGAGTAACCCAGATGTCGTATTAAAGACGATTGAAGACGATGAATTTGAAAAAGAATACTACGGTTTAATGGTTCGTAAGGGAAATACAGAACTATTAGATATATTAAATGAAGGAATTCAGAAAATTAAGGAAAATGGTAAGCTAGAAGAAATTACGGGAATTAATATTGACGAAGAGTAAGTCGTTATACCTGTCCGTATGATAGCATGCGGACGGGATATTTTTTATCAGAATCGGGGTGTTTACAATCGACATATTTAACGCACTACAATTCGATATTATTTGGGCTTATCGTGATTTATTTATCCGGGGAGTTTGGCTAACGGTACGGTTAACGTTATTAGGCTTTTCCCTTGGGTTAATTTTTGGGGTTATTTTAGGTCTTGGTCGTCTTTCAAAACGGAAATTATTTTATTATTCTAGTAAAATTTATATCGATTTTTTCCGTGGTACACCTTTATTAGTGCAAATTTTAATTATACATACCGCACTTATTCCATCGATTTTTGGTAAATCACTTGGCTTCTTTGTTTCGGGAGCACTTGCATTAACTTTAAATAGTGCAGCTTACATCGCTGAAATTGTCCGAGCAGGAATCGAGTCTTTAGATAAAGGGCAATCTGAAGCAGCTCGTTCATTAGGGATGACTAATTCAATGGCGATGAAGTATGTTATTTTACCACAAGCCTTACGTCGTATGGTACCTCCTTTAGGTAATGAGTTGATTGCACTTTTAAAAGATTCGTCTTTAGTAACAGTTATCGCTGCGACGGATATTCTTTATGCAGCTAAAGTTGTTCAAGGCGCAACTTTTAGACAGTGGGAACCTTATTTAACGGCAGCTTTTTTATATTTATTCCTTACATGGCTCGTCACAAGGCTAATTGCATTTATCGAACGACGATTTAGTACGAGTTATGTCGCAAAACGGAAAAACCACGATGAACTAGAAGAACTTGAAGAATTGCAACGGTAGGTGAAAGTATGATTAAAGTAGAAAGGCTCGTAAAATCGTATGGCGATTTACAAGTGTTAAAAGGAATCGACGTTGAAGTTAAAGAAAAAGAAGTAATATGTATTATCGGAGCGAGTGGTTCGGGGAAGAGTACCTTTCTCCGTTGTATTAATTTATTAGAAGATATAACGTCGGGTGCTGTCTATATCGATGGAGTAAAGGTAAATGATCCGAGTACTGACATTAACAAACTACGTACCGATGTCGGAATGGTATTTCAGCAGTTTAATTTATTTCCTCATATGAATGTACTTGATAATATAACGTTAGCACCACGTAAAGTACGCAATATGGAGGAAGCAGAGGCAGAAAGGTTAGCCTATGAATTACTAGGAAAAGTTGGCCTCTCCGACAAGGCGATGGCCTACCCAGAACAATTATCCGGAGGTCAAATGCAACGAGTAGCCATTGCCCGAGCGTTAGCAATGCAACCGAAAATTATGTTGTTCGATGAGCCAACATCAGCTTTAGACCCTGAGATGGTAAAAGAAGTACTCGATGTCATGAAACAACTAGCCGAAGAAGGAATGACGATGCTCGTTGTGACCCATGAGATGGGCTTTGCTAGAGAAGTAGCTGACCGAGTACTATTTATCGATAATGGGTATTTAGAAGAGGAAGGAACACCGGAAGAGATTTTTAATAATCCAAAAAGTGAAAGAACGAAAGCTTTTTTAGGAAAAGTTTTATAAAAAGTAAAATAAAATCGTGTTAATGAGTTTCGTTTTTACATAAAATTGTTGTTAAAAAGACGATTCTCACTAACACGGTTTTTTATCTAAGTTAAACTGTTTTTTACACGGTTAATTAATCGTTCTTGTTGATAAGGAGTTAGCTTCTTTTGCTGTTCAAGAAGACTAAAATGGTATGTTGTTTTTAAATGTGTCACTTTCTTAAAGGACTTATTTATAATATCTTCTTTTATAGTATTTATCATTTCAAATAGTTCGTTTAAGAGATTCAGTTGTCTATTAAATCCTTCGGGTAATAGGAAAAGATCGACACCGGCTTCAAGTAACTCTCGGATGAAAGAAGCGGTTATTGTTGTTTTATCGTGTTCTTTTCGTAAATCGTATACAATGAGTCCGTCATAGGACAGATGTTTACGAATATAAAGGTTTATATCTGGCGCTGAATATGTTGAAATTTGCAACATTTCGGCTTCCTTTTGTAAAATCTCATAAAAAGGATAGACATTAGAAGATTTCCGGTCACTTCTAAGGTGCAGATCGATTTGCTCTTTATTCGGATAATTAACAAGGCAGGCGACGACATCGCTTTTTTGCAAACCTTTAACTAGATGGGTCCCGAATTTTTTATAATGTTCAAGTGTTTCTCTGCCAGGAAAGTTTCCATCTATATCTATACTAGGGTAAAAGATAGTATTGATTCCTAATTCGCGCAAGCTTTGTCCTGTCGCTTCTGCAAATTGTTCAACGAAGAGGCGGTTCGTCCCTTGTCTAAATTCTTTAATTGATGGTAGAGTTGGTAGAGCAGTTTCTAAAGTATTTTGATCAATAGAAATAATGAGTGGATGTTCAACGGTAGCATATTGTTGTAGTTTTTCCGTCATCGTTGTGATTTGTTTTTCTTTTTGTAAAGCTTCTTTTGTAAGGAAAATTCCGCCGATACGGTAATGATTGATTAATGTAACGATTTCCCCATTAACTTCACGCCCATTATACGGAGCAATAAAAAGTTGACCGAGTCTTGTTTTTAACGACATCCAATCTTTTTTACTTCGCATATATTTTTCTCCTTTATCTCATATATATAACGATATAATGAAAAATATAAAATATTGTTTCAGAAAATGGATTTTTATTGGTATAATATGAATGTGTTATTTAATGTCAATCTTACCGTAAACGATTAGCTTGCGCAATAGTAGAATTGAAATGAATTGCTAATTGAAATGTAAAAATATCAATTTGAAACTTAATGTTTTAAAAGTTTGTTCGTTAATTTGAATGTATCGGAGTGTTTGACGATGAAAATGAAAGTAATCAAAGTGGAGGATAATAATGCCTTAAGCACAAAAGCAGCAAACATTGTTTGTGAAGTCTTGAAGAAGGAGTCGAGACCAGTTTTAGGCTTAGCGACTGGCTCTACACCCAAAAAAATGTACGAAATCTTAGTAGAAAGATATCGTAAAGGAGAAATTTCTTTTAAAGATACGATTACATTTAATTTAGATGAGTATGTAGGTCTAGCGCTTACAGACTCCTTTAGTTATCGTTATTATATGGAGAAACATTTGTTTCAACATGTAGATATTAATAAAGAAAATGTGTATATTCCTGATGGTTTAGCGAAAGATTTATCAAAAGAATGCGAAGCCTTTGAAAGGGCAATTGATAAAGTCGGTCCGATTCATTTGCAAATTTTAGGCGTTGGTTTAAACGGTCATATCGGTTTTAATGAGCCGGGGACATCTTTTAAGTCGCGAACCCATGTAGCGAAATTAGAAGAATCGACTCGTCAAGTGAATTCACGTTTTTTTAACTCGATTGATGAAGTGCCGAAAGAAGCTCTTACGATGGGAATCGGAACGATTATGGAAGCAGAAGAAATCGTCTTGCTCGTTCAAGGTGAACATAAAGCGAAAATATTAGAAAAAATCGTCTACGGTGATGTAACAGAGGAAGTTCCTGCTTCTGTATTACAAACTCATCCGAATGCTTACGTCATTACAGATATCGATATTTAATAGTTAAAAAAGTAAAGTTCTCCGTTAAATAGAATAGCTTTTTTTATTAGGAGTGGATACGGTGAAAGTTACGGAATATATGAAGTGTGATGCAGTTAAATTAGCTTCATTACTAGAAAAAAAAGAAGTAACCCAAGAAGAAGTAATTGAAGCTAGCTTTTCACGTTTAGATGAAGTTGAAAGTATACTCGAAGCAACGACTTACACTCGGAAAGAAAAGGCGTTGCATGAAGTTGAGGAAGTCGAGGCAAGACCCTTTCGAGGAGTACCCCTTTATTTAAAAGACAGCTCTCAAGCTATTGCCGGTGAATTGATTCAATCCGGAGCCACTTTGTTACAAGATCAGAAGGCTCACGAAACAGCTAATTTTGTTAAGGCTTTATATAAGGCTGGATTTGTAAGTGTCGGTCAATCGAAAGCACCGGAATTTTCTTTAAAAAATATAACCGAGCCAATTTTGTATGGTTCTGTCTGTAATCCATGGAATGTAGCTCACTCGCCAGGTGGGTCTAGTGGAGGTGCAGCTGCTCTTGTTGCTTCAGGTGTCGTACCGATTGCTGGGGCCAGTGATGGAGGAGGTTCGATTCGAATTCCTGCATCTTTCACTAGTTTAATTGGTTTGAAACCAACTCGAGGACGAACTCCCGTTGGACCTGGCGTCGGCCGTCAGTGGCACGGAGCTGCGATTGACTTTTTATTAACGCGGTCGGTTCGGGATACAGCTCGAGCTTTAGATGAATTACAATGTTGGCAACCGTCTGCAGCTTTTCATGTGCCTTTATATAAGTCTGGTTATGAAGCTTCTTTAAAAAAGGAGACAAAGAAGCGTTATCGTATCGGTTTTACGACTGAATCCCCAGTCGATACACCTGTATCGGAAGAAGCGGTCCATGCGGTTGTAAAAACAGTAAAATATCTCGAAGAAGAAGGACATATAGTAGAAGAGGTTACTTCTCCAGTTGAAGGTAAAGAACTTATGTATAACTATTATATGATGAATAGTGGTGAAATGGCGGCACTATTTCGTCAATTGGAACAACAACTAGGTCGTTCGATTACTCGAGATGATGTAGAGCTTGAGGCTTGGTTATTAGCCCAAGCAGGTGAACAAGTATCTGCAGCAGATTTTTCCTTAAGTCTTGCTTCTTGGGATATAGCTGCGGAAAAAATGGCGACTTTTCATGAGATTTACGATTTTTATGTTACACCTACTACCGCTTATCCAGCTCCACAAATTGGCGAGTTAACTTATACAGAGTCAGAAATGAATTACTTTTATGATAAGATCGAACAGACTGACGGTTTAGAAAAAGTAGAAGTAATCGATGAAATGTTTTTACCTAGTTTAACCTATACTCCTTTTACCCAACTCGCAAACCTAACGGGCCAACCAGCAATTAGCTTACCCCTTCACTTAACGAAGGATGGGTTGCCTTTAGGCGTGCAATTTGTTGCAAACAAGGGAGATGAACACCGATTATTACAAATTGCCTCTAAATTGGAACAATCACCTTTATGGATTGGTCTTACAAACCGCCCTTTAACTTTACAGTCGAATTAGTTTATGATGATATGTAAAAGATGTATAATGAAAAACCAAACGCGAACTTATAAGGAGAAGATGAAATGAGCGAGCGAGAATTAGTTCTCATTATTGATTTCGGAAGTCCCTATAATCAATTATTAACGCGAAAGGTGCGCGAACTAGGTGTTTATAGCGAATTACACCCTCATACCATTGCGAAAGAAGAAATAAAACGATTAAATCCAAAAGCGATTATTCTATCCGGTGGTCCGTATTATGTAAAGGATGAAAATCGTTTTCAAGTTGATAAGGAAATTTATCAATTAGGTGTGCCGATTTTAGGTATATGTTACGGTATGCAACTAATCGTCGATCATTTCGGTGGTACAATCGTTCAAGAAGCTGATCGGGATTATGAGCAAAGTACAGTACAATTTGCTAAAACAAGTGACTTGAATCTCGATCTACCAGCAACTCATAATGTTTGGCTAAGTAAGGGTACACCTGTTGACACATTAACCGATGCTTTAACCGTCGAGGCGAAAGATAAGGCTGGAAATGTAGTGGCGTTACGACATGCAACGAAGCCGATTTATGGGATGCAGTTTTACCCTGAAGTCGATGAGACAGAGCACGGTCTCGAGCTATTAAAAAACTTTTTATTTACAATTAGTGAATGTCATGGTGATTGGTCGATTGAACGATTTATGAAAGAAGAAATTAAGCGTATAAGAAAGGTTGTCGGTGACGAGCAAGTACTGTGCGGTCTTAGCGGTGGTGTCGACTCCTCTGTTGTAGCGACCTTAATTCATAAAGCGATAGGTGATCAGTTAACTTGTATTTTTGTCGACCATGGCTTATTACGTAAAAATGAAGCGAAGGAAGTAATGGAGCTCTTAGCTGGCGACTTACATATGAATATCGTGCAAGTCGACGCGTCAGAACGTTTCTTTTCTAAGCTAGAAGGAATAGAAGACCCAGAAGAAAAGCGGAAAATTATCGGTAATGAATTCGTCGAAGTATTTGATGAAGAAGCTAAGAAGTTAACCGATGTTCGGTTTTTAGCTCAAGGAACTCTTTATAGTGATGTCCTTGAGAGTGGGACATTAACTGGTCAAAAAGTAAAGTCACATCATAATGTAGGTGGCTTGCCTGAAGAGATGAACTTAGAGCTACTAGAGCCGATTCGCTCTTTATTTAAAGATGAAGTTCGTGCTCTTGGAACAGCATTAGGTCTTCCGGATTCGATTGTTTGGCGTCAACCTTTCCCGGGTCCGGGCTTAGGGATTCGAGTGCTTGGTGAAGTAACTCGCGAAAAGGTAGAGATCGTTCAAGAAGCGGATGCGATTTTACGGGACGAGATTCGTCGTCATGGTTTAGAGCGAGATATTTGGCAATATTTCGCCGTACTTCCTAATATTCGAAGCGTCGGTGTCCGTGATGACGGTCGTTCCTATGACCATACAATTGGTATTCGTGCGGTTCATTCCGTCGATGGAATGACGAGTGAATGGGCCAGAATCGATTGGGAAATCTTAGATCAAATTTCACGCCGTATCGTGGCAGAAGTCGAACAAGTAAATCGAGTTGTCTACGATATTACTTCTAAACCGCCGAGCACAATCGAGTGGGA
>CALGOZ010000079.1 GCA_937960785.1 uncultured Pseudogracilibacillus sp. | reverse complement strand
TTATTTTTAGAATTATATAATACTTTCAAAAGATAGACAATAGCACTTTAATACAAATGAGATGATTGCAAGCGCTATTTATGAGTCCTTATTTATTAGTTTGATAACGTTAATGGCCTGTTGGGTCAATTGGCTATAATATTTTGTTTACATATGAAGAGGATGAACTATAATCGAGGATATAGACTTGCTAGCTTATCCTTTCTAAATAGATTGTAGCTATTGAGCTTAGGGAAGTCGAAAGCCTAGGAAGGAAAAGTAAGCACTTGGGATAGACTCGATTTAGCAGAGAGCTATAAAGGGAAAAAGAAAACAACAATCTATAGCTAGGAAATTTTTTATAGAAGGTGACGAAAAATGGAGCAATCGATCATTTTAAAAGGAATGAGAGAAAATAATTTACAAAATATCAATCTGACAATCCCTAAAGGAAAAATTGTCGCCTTTACCGGTGTATCTGGTTCAGGAAAAAGTTCCGTCGTATTCGATACGATTGCCACGGAAAGTAACCGACAAATGACATTAAATTACTCGCAATACATACGAAATCAAATGCCTCGCTATGAACGGCCGGATGTCGATGTCATTCAAAATATTAGTCCTGTTGTCGTGATCGACCAGAAGATGGTTCGGGCCCACGCTCGTTCTACCGTAGGAACGTATATGGACTTGCATCCGTTACTTCGCTTGCTTTTTTCTCGCATTGGCGAACCGCGGATTGAATCAGCCTTAGACTTTTCTAACCAAAGCTCTTTCGGTAAATGTCCGACTTGTAACGGCTACGGTACGGTTATTACGCCAGATGTGAATAAATTAGTCGATTTTAACAAATCGCTTCGTGACCATGCTGTCCGCTTTAAACCATTATCACCTTCAGGTTGGCAAGGAAGATGGATGATTACGGGTGGATTATTTGATCCTGATAAGAAAATAAAAGATTACACAGTAAGTGAAAAGGAGCTATTAATTCACGGACCACCAGAGGGAGAGAAAGTATTTGCTCCCTTCCATACGAAGCACGGACCTCAGCCTCATGAATGGGATGGGCTTCTACCTCGTTTTACAAGACTTTATATTAACCGGGATATTTCAAAACTACGTCAGGTATCAGAGGCAGATGTTCTCGCGATGACGACGCAAGAAGATTGTACAACCTGTGGTGGTTCTGGTTTAAATCCAGAAGTATTAGCAAGTAAAATTAACGGCCTGAATATCGCCCAGTTCGAACGTTTAGAACTAACCTTTTTGCAGGAAAAACTACTCGACATCGATGATGAGTTAGGTAAAAATATCGCTCGACAAATGCTTCCAGGAATTGAGCAATTAATCGAACTCGGTTTAGGCTATATTAGTTTATCTCGTAAAATGAACACATTATCCGGCGGGGAAGCTCAGCGGGTAAAAATCGCGCGCCACCTAGGAAGTAGCCTAAACAATTTAATTTATATTTTCGATGAACCGAGTGCAGGCCTTCACCCTGAAGAAATACCGATGTTAATTCGGATGATGAAGGACTTAAAGAAGCAACATAACACTGTACTCGTCGTCGAGCACAATCCAGAAATCATTTCAATTGCCGATGAAGTAATTGAAATGGGTCCAGAAGCAGGAACGACCGGTGGGGAAGTTGTTTATCAAGGTCCTCCATCAGGCTTGCGTCAGTCGATAGCTAAAACGAATATCCATCAAACAATCACCTTAAAAGAATCCGTTAGAAAAGCTAACTCCTTTTTTACGATAGAAAATGCAACTCAACACAACTTGAAAGATATCACAATCAACATACCGAAAAATGTACTCGTATCCGTTTGTGGTGTATCCGGATCGGGTAAAAGCACCTTAATTCTTGAGGAGTTTTTACAACGTTATCCTGAAGCGATTTGGGTAAGTCAAGACCCAATCGGTATTTCTAGCCGTTCGACTTTAGCAACCTATATGGGAATTATGGATGAAATTCGAGAAATTTTTGCCCGGGAAACAAGCCAACAAGCTGGTTTGTTTAGCTTTAACTCTATAGGGGCTTGTCCGGCTTGTAAGGGAAAAGGAATTATGAAGCCAGATGTAGCCTTTGCTGACCCAATCACGGTCACTTGCGAAACTTGTCAAGGAACGCGCTATTCTAAAGAAGCTTTATCCTATACTTTCCGAGGCTTTACGATTCACGATGTATTACAGCTGACAATTATGGAAGTGGTAGCACTTTTTGATTCTAATAAAATAAGCCAGCAAGCTGATACCTTAAAGAAAGTCGGCCTAGACTATTTAACCTTAGGTCAAACGACGAGCACCCTTAGTGGAGGAGAATTGCAACGGCTAAAGTTAGCCAGTCACTTGCAAGAACAAGGTAATATTTACTTATTAGATGAACCTTCCTTAGGCCTTCACCAAAAAGATAACGAAAAGCTCCTACATTTATTCGAACAACTAGTAGAAGGTGGAAACTCTGTGATTATTATCGAACATCACTTACAATTTTTAGCATCGAGCGATTGGATTGTGGAACTAGGCCCAAAAGGTGGTTCAGAGGGTGGTTACCTATTATTCGAGGGTTCACCGAAGGAAATGTTGAAAGCCGATACTCCAACAGCTTCAGCACTTAGGAGAAATATAGATTAACTCTTAAAAAAGTGCTCATCCAAACTATGTATTGCACGTACGGTTTCTTCCTCCCACTCAACGATAAATAATTTTCGGGTGAGAGAGGATTTAATTAT
Source organism: uncultured Pseudogracilibacillus sp. (assembly GCA_937960785.1). Classification (GTDB taxonomy): domain Bacteria; phylum Bacillota; class Bacilli; order Bacillales; family Amphibacillaceae; genus Pseudogracilibacillus. The sequence goes on along the minus strand of CALGOZ010000079.1, from coordinate 2,515 downwards.
ATATACGGCTGTCTATCTGTTATTTACGCTGATACTAACGGGAACTTCGATGTGATCATCGGAGTTAGGCTTGCTGTAGTACACTTCCTGGATGTAGTTGTATCTTTAATCGCAATGAACTTGTTTTACTTTTTTAAGTTCCCTGAAGTTCGAGCCGTTTGAAATTTTTTTGAGTGTTTGACAGGTCTTTTTTTATCTAAGTCTTAGCTTACGAATCGATTAGAAAGTATTGCTTGCCTTATTAGATGCGTTATAATGAATTGGTAAGGCTTTTAAAGCAAGTTATTAGCACAGTAATACCTCCTTTCAAACTAATGGCAGATATAGAATCTATAATATAAAAGGAGAAGAAGCATGCAAGAAGTACATGGTATGACAACTTATAGTGGAATTACTTTCAATCCCTTACATCCAGATAAGGAAAAAATAAAGACGGAAGATATAGCCCATGCCTTATCCCTCTTATGTCGGGCGAATGGCCATGCTCAACACTTTTACAGTGTCGCACAACATTCTTTATACTGTGCGTTAGAGGCAAAGAAACGAAACTATTCACCGAGGGTTCAACTTGGTGCTCTTTTACATGATGCATCGGAGGCGTATATTTCGGATATTATTCGTCCAGTCAAAAGTCACCTCAAACAGTATCAAATGATTGAAGCGAATTTACAGAAGATGATTTATAAAGCTTATGGTCTTGAGGATTTAAGTCACGAAGAGATTAGATTAATTGAAGAAATCGATGATGCAATGTTAGCTTATGAATTAGCTGTACTTTTAAATCAAAAAGCAAAAAAACCGGCGCAACTAGTAGGCACTTATGATTTAAGCTTCATGGATATGGAAGAGGTAAAATACAAGTTTATAAATTTAGTAGAGACATTACAAGCCAAAATCTCACTATCATAGTTTAAGGGTCAAACCTTATCTAGCATTGTAATTTAGGGTAAGCTTGAAATTTATTTATATAAAAGATTGAGCCTTGTAAGTGAGCAAGCTACTCAATTAAGTAGGTTTGAGATTTTTTATATAGTTGATTAATTTTAATATTTCGTTAAATTATTAAAAGCAAGTTTGAAGCGGATATTTTATACTCGTAATGGGAAAAGAATAATAAAAGTAATAACAACAAGAGGAGAGAAAAATGTCTCAACGAATTACATTACAAACAGCAGAAAAGACAGATATCCCTTTTTTACACGAGCTTTTTAACGATAAAAGTGTGATGGACTATTGGTTTACTGAACCACACTTTTCTTTAGAAAAGATGGAAGAAATGTTTAGGGCGAATCAAGAAACGAAGCGAAATTTTATCGCTATAAATGAAGTGGGGGAAAAGGGTGGTTTAGTAGGGCTTTATTTTATCGATTTTCGCCATCGTCACGCAGAGTTTGCCATTGCCTTTGACCCGAAGCAACAGGGTAAAGGTTATGCACCGGAAGCGACGAGGTTGTTGTTAGATTATGCTTTTTTCACATTGAATTTACACAAAGTATATTTAATTGTGATTGCTTCGAATGAAAAGGCGATTCATATATATAGGAAGCTCGGCTTTGAAGAGGAAGGAATGTTGAAGAAGCACTATTTTATTAATGGAACTTATGAGGATGGTATGATGATGGGGCTTTTCCAGGAGGATTATTTAGCCCAAAAGTAAAAAAGAGGTGCACTAGATGACACTGAAAGGAAAAACGGCAATTATTACAGGTGCTACTCAGGGAATCGGCCGGCAAATCGCCTATAGATTAGCAAATGAAGGGATTTCCCTTGGTTTGCTTGCCCGAACGGAGGAAGATCTAAAAGAGTTACAAAAAGAATTACAAGCTAAGGGAATAAAGGTGATTATTGCCCCGGGAGATCTATCGAATCGGAAAGAAGTAGAAGGAGCAATAGCTAAGCTTATACAGGCTCTTGACAGGGTAGACATTTTAATTAATAATGCCGGGGTGGCTAGGTTTGGTGAATTTTTAACTATGCCTAGGGAAGAGTGGGAGTACGTCCTTAAGGTCAATCTGTTAGGCAGTTATTATGTGACTCGCTTGGTTTATGCCCATATGAAGGAGCTTGGTCAAGGTGACATTATCACGCTTGCTTCTACTGCCGGAGAAAAGGGGGCTGTGTCCACAAGTGCCCAAACGGCCTCCAAAGCAGCCCTGCTTGGAATGACAGAATCCTTAGCCTTAGAAGCAAGACCCCATAATATTCGGGTAACGACTTTAGTGCCAAGTACAGTTGTAACAGAAAAAACGATAGCGCAAGGTTTCGTTAAAGCCAAGGATCAGCATCGTTTGCTTCCCGAGGATCTCGCCTCTTATATTGTGGCGACCTTACAGTTAAATCGGCGAAGTTGGCTGAAGAGGGCAAGTTTATGGTCGACGAATCCGTCTTAAAAAAGATTTTACTTTAAACAAGAACCTATATTATAATGAGTGTTAGTAATTTGAGAGGAGTGCAATAATTATGACATTAAAAGATAAAGTAGCGATTATCACCGGTGCAGGAAAGGGAATCGGTC
>CALGOZ010000078.1 GCA_937960785.1 uncultured Pseudogracilibacillus sp. | reverse complement strand
TCCATGGTTTAGTATCTTCTGGGACGTCATCGAAGCAATTAGATAAAGAAACGGATGCCCGTTTTGTTGGTTATTTAGGTGCGGTGGGTGAAGGGATTTTAGCTTTAATTTCAATTTTAGCTGTCGTTACCTTATTTAGTTCGAGGGAGGAGTTTTTAGGAACGTATAGTAGTTTCGGTGAAGCAAATGCTTCAGGATTGGGTAATTTCGTGCAAGGAGCTTCTAAACTAGCAGAAGGACTACTCATTCCGAACGATGTAGCAGTGACAATCGTATCGATTATCGTCGTAAGTTTTGCTGCGACGACGCTTGATTCTTCAGTACGTCTAATGCGTTATATTATTTCTGAATTAGGGATGGAATATAACGTTCCTGCCTTAGAAAGAAAACACGTCGCCACTTCTATTGCAGTATTGTCTAGTGCGGCCCTTGTCTTATTACCGGAAGGACCCCAGGGCTTCGGTTCCGGCGGTTATTTACTCTGGCCGTTATTTGGAACGTCGAACCAGCTACTAGCAGCTATTAGTTTACTTTTAATTGCTGTCTGGTTACGCCGACTTGGACGAAATTATGTACCTGTATTAATACCGATGTTTTTCGTCTTAGGAACGACATTGTTAGCAATGTTCAAGCAAGTCGTCTTCGAATGGTCGTGGTTCGGTTCCGAGCAAAACAATTTACTCTTTATTTTCGGAGCGATTATTTTCGTCTTTGCCTTTTGGATTTCGCTTACGGCCTTCGTCGAATTAACGAAGAAAAAGGATGGCCCGTCCATCGATGATGATTCAAAGGTAGGTTAATACAATCGTTTGATGTAATTTTACAAAAGAATACGTCACGAATTTAAAAGGGGGCAAACGTATACGTAGTTCGTTCGCAAAGACTAAAAGAACGAGGCATAAAAGCGAAGTGGAGCGACGAAACATAACGTGTGCCCTCTTTTTTATCGTGTTTTGTAGGTGGTTAGGACTTACTATTAGGTTAGGAGGACAAAGATGTTAGATAAATTAAAAAAAGCAATTCGCTACTATGAAGAAGTAATTAGTTTACCTCATAAAGGCGAGATTGCCCGGGAATTACGGAATGAGGACGATCTTTTTTTACTCCTTTTGTATTCTGAGATGATTGGCATTCCTAATCCAGTATTTTACTATTCTTTAGAACTGTATCCGCATATGATTGAATCGTTCCATGAATGGCATTTACGGATGGGGATGGAGAAGTCGCCTTTATCCGGAATCCGTTGTTGTTAATTGCTACTCGTTACATCGATTTATTAAGTATTAAAAGAGTATATATTAAATAAAGAAAGGGCGAAAGAAATTGAAGGAAAAAATAATTTTTGTCGGAGGAAAGGGAGGGGTGGGAAAATCGACGACCTCGGCAGCCTTAGCTTTACAAAGTGCCTCTAATGGTAAGAAAACGTTACTTATATCGACAGACCCTGCGCATAATATCGGTCATATCTTTGGTATGAAAATCGGCGGGAAAACGACGAAAGTAAGAAAAAACTTATACTGTATCGAAGTCGACCCCGCCTATGAAACGGAAACATATATCCAAACAGTAAAGGATAATATTAAAGGTGTAGTACAAGCGACGATGATGGAAGAAGTCCATCGTCAATTAGATACGGCAAAAGCTTCCCCCGGTGCGGATGAAGCGGCGATGTTCGATAAATTAATATCTATTATATTAGAGGAAGCGGAAGATTTTGACCGGCTAATCTTCGATACAGCACCGACTGGGCATACGATACGTCTTTTGACATTACCGGAATTGCTCGGAGTTTGGATTGAAGGCTTGCTTCAAAAAAGACGTAAAACGAAAGAAACTTATTCCCAATTGTTACACGATGGGGAGCCGATTGATGACCCGATTTATGACGTATTACGGGAGCGCCAACGCCGGTTTCGGCAAGCTCGGGAATTTATGTTAAACCCTGAGAAGACGGGCTTTTTGTTTGTTTTAAATCCTGAACCTCTTTCAATTATCGAGACGAAAGAAGCGATTGAACTTTTAGGTCAATACGATTTACACGTTCGGACGATCATCGTTAATCGGGTGTTGCCTGAAAAAGTTGAAGGAGAATTTTTTAAAAAACGAAAGGAACTCGAACGGAAATATATCGAGGAGATTGAAACAACTTTTATAAACCAAAGAAAGTGGTACGTTCCGTTCTTTGCCCACGACATTACTGATGAAGAAGAGTTGATGGAGTTTGCGACTTATCTATCGAAGCCGTCCTAGCCTTATATGTCGTAATTTTTTCAAAGATTAGGATAGACATTACAATACATTATCAATTACAATTTATATATAAACGAAAAGTAATCATACAATCAATGATAAGGTAAAGGATGTTGTATATATTTATGGGGAAGCAACAGGATTTTACGGAAGGAAATATTTGGCGTCAATTAATCGTCTTCTCTAGTCCGATTATATTAACAGACTTATTACAAACTTCTTATCAAATTGTCGATAGTTTATGGATTGGTAATTTACTCGGAGCTAATGCATTAGGTGCAGTCGCTGTTTCGGCTGCACTTGTTTTTACGGTTTTATCTTTCGTAATAGGTTTAAACAATGCGACGTTAGCAATTTTATCTCAACAAAAAGGCCGAGGCGACCGGGAAGGGTTAAAGAACTATTTAAATGCTTTTGTCGTTATATTATCTGTCTTAGTTATTCTGCTTACGATCGGTGGAATTATTTTTTCCGAAAGTTTATTACGACTGCTCGGGACACCGGAATCGATGTTAGCGGGAGCGAAGACATATTTACAAATTAATTTTATAGGAATAATATTTCTGGTCGGTTATAACTTTATTAGTGCAGTTTTACGTGCTGTTGGAGATAGTCGTACGCCTTTAAGATTTGTTGCGATTGCGGTCGTGTTAAATATATTTCTCGATCCACTTTTTATTGCTGGTTTTAATTTAGGGATTGCTGGAGCTGCGTATGCGACAATATTTTCCCAAGGGATTGCTTTTATTTATGGGGTCATTTATGTCCTTAGAAATCGACTCGTTCCCTTTACATTACCGAAGTTGCCGAAGTTAGAAGAGGTAAAGTTAATTTTGCACGTTGGTATTCCGTCTGGCTTACAAATGGCGGTAATCTCAGCCGGTATTGCAGCGATTATGAGTGTCGTTACTTCCTTTGGTGAAGATGTTGTCGGGGGCTTTGGTGCAGCACAACGGATCGATAGTTTAATTATGTTACCAGCAGGGGCCCTTGGTACGGCAGTAAGTAGTATGACTGGGCAAAATATCGGGGTGCGTAATTGGCGTAGGGTACATACGATTACCCGCTATGCCTTAACCTTTAATTTACTCGTTATGTTTTCTGTCGGGTTACTCGTCTTTTTATTTGCCGAGTTCAGTGTGAAATTATTTATTCGCGATGCTGGGGCGGTAGATTTTGCTACAACTTACTTAAGGACGATGGCTTTTTTCTTTCCGTTTTTAGGGATTAATTTTGTCTTAAATGGAGTCGTTCGTGCCTCTGGTGCGATGTATCAAATTTTAATTTTAAATATTATTTCTTTCTGGGTATTAAGGTATCCGTTAACGGCTCTTTTTGCGAGTTGGTTCGGTTCGCAAGGAATCGCTTATGGGATGGGGACGAGCTTTGTTATTAGTAGTGCTGTTTCCGCGCTTTATTATTTGTTCGGTGGCTGGCGAAGAAAGAAGTTATTTGAGTAAGTTTCACAAGTTTTTGAAATTACAAGTTTAATAATTTTATAAATCAATCAAAATCCTCCGATTATTAACGATTTGTTGCAAAATTAATGCAAAAAAACGACAAACAATAACGTAGTACCGTAACGCCTATCTAACTATGATAAAATAGAGGTGAGGAATAAGTTTGTATTTGAAAGTAAGGTGGTGACAAATGTTTAGGAAAAGAGGAATAAAGCTACAGCTACTTATTAGTGTGCTTTTATTGTTTGTCATCGCAAGTACAGCGATGATCGATTGGTATATATCGATGAAATCGTATGAAAAAACGTTATCCGAACACCACCTAAATAGTAATTATAATTATGTGCAAAAGTTACGAACGACAGCGACGCATCAATTAAATTATATGAGTCGTAATGTAACTGCTATTGGAAAAGATATCGGTAAACATACATATACACAAGAAGATTTAGATGAATGGTTTGAAGCAAATAGCGGACATTTTAATTCGCTTTTTATTACCGATGAAACTGGTAGTATAGAACTAGTCAGTCCAGCCCGGGGCTCTTTGAATGATGAAGTAATCCTTAAACAAGGGGTAAAGCTAGAAAGTGAAACGATACAGAAGGCGTTACGGAAGCGGGAGACGTTTATTTCAGAGCCGGATTATTCTTTAAGCGGTGAATTTATTACGTTAATCACAGCTCCTATTTTTGATAATGAAACAGGGAAGTTTAAAGGAATCGTCGGTGGTACGATTCATTTAGAAAGTGATAATGTATTAAAATGTATTTTAGGAAATCATCAATATGAAGACCAGTCCTATGTTTTTGTAGTCGATTCAAACGGAAAGTTAATCTATCATCCTGAAGAAGAACGCCTCGGAGAGGATGTCACAGATAATGAAGTTGTCCAAAAAGTACTAGCAAAGCAAAACGGATCCCAAAAGGTAATAAACTCGCGTAATAAGGAGTTTTTTGCAAGTTATGCCTATCTTAAAGTCGCGGATTGGGGTATCGTCGTCCAAACCCCTACAGAAATAATTCAACAACCGTTGAAAAATCTTTTTTGGAGAATTGCGACATTAACTGTACCTTTTTTAATTGTTATTTTGCTCATTAGTTCCTTTATCGTCTCACGCATTACAAAACCGCTGAATCGCTTGGCGGCATTTACCGAGCGTTCATTAGAAGGTGCAGAGGCTGCATCAGATTTTAAAGAATTAAAAATAAATACGTTCGTCTATGAAGTGAGACAGTTGTACAAACAAGTAGTGAAACATGTTTCAATGTTAAGTAAAGAAGTAGCCATCGATGGCTTAACAAAGATATTTAATCGAAGGAAATTTAACTTAATTATTGAACGTCTTTTCGAAAAAGAGACGCAGTTTTCCTTAATTTTATTAGATATCGACTTTTTCAAAAAAGTAAATGACACGTACGGCCATATCGTCGGTGATGAAGTGCTTTACTACTTAGCTCAAACGATGGAACGTGTCGTTGGAAAAGACCATCTCTGCTTCCGTTACGGGGGAGAAGAATTTGCCGTTATTTTAAAACAAACATCGGAGGAAGAAGCTTATGAAATAGCTGAACGATTACGCAAGATCGTCGCTAAGACAAAAAGTCCAACCGGTGAACCGATCAATATATCCCTCGGAGTGACAGAACGAAAAAAAACAGATAAAACAGTACAACAAGTAATTGAAAAAGCCGACATAGCCCTTTATGAATCGAAACAAACGGGCAGAAATAAAACGACACTCTATAAAGAAAACAATAAGTCTCAGCAACATACGACGAATGAATAAAACAAACCGTGTGCAGTAGAAAGATTATTGCACACGGTTTACATTTATATACCTTTGAAGCGAAGTATAAAACTCTTTTGGTTATAAATTGGTACTTTTTATCGAAGGAATTGAAAAGGTTACTGAATACTCAAAGTCGTCTATCCTACATGTTACTTCGGTTTATTGTAGATTACGTGGGCGATTTTACTTTCGATTCCAAAAACGTTGTTGTGCAATTGCTTTTAAGAAGTCTTTTTCAAATTGTTTGCTATCGGTTGCAAAAACAACACCTGGTAATTTGTTTATATCATCTTTGTGAAAATAATGAGTGCCTGTTGTGGCGACTCCAATCGGTTTATAATGCTTATAGGCATGAACTAAAAATGTCATGACATCATCGTTGAAGCGCTCCTTATTTTCAGTTGTACCACCTACAATATATAATGAATCGTACAATACTTCATAGGTAGAGAGGAAGGGTTTGTCGACTTTTATTTTAGTACCTTGCTTTCCGATAACAGTTCCTAACTTCTCACTAATAACTTCAATAAACACCCCTTGGTCTTCGAGTTTCTGAAGAGTTTGCTTTACTTCTTCGTCATCAAATTCATTGCCAATAAGAACGCCGACTTTCTGTGTGTATGCATAAAGAGGTTGATTTTCTAAACTTAATACAGGAGAGCTTCCACTCACCTTTACTTGTTTTGAATCTGGTGGATTAACCCCGATTCCTTCCGCAATAATCGTGGCCATTTTCGTATCGACATTACCGAACATGTTGACGACTTGTTGACGAACCGATTTACTTTTTACATAGCCAAGGTGGAAGATGAAGGTTTCAATAATATGCTCTTTCTCGATTGGAGACATACTATTCCAAAAGAGTCGCGGTTGTGAGAAAAAGTCGAAAAATGATTCGCTCGGTCGTTCGCGAGTTACATGGCCTTTTACCTTTTCGGGATAGTGAGTGTATCCACCTTCTTCTGCTGGAACCACTTTTGGAGTATTTCCGGCTAATGAGTTATCTTTATAGTTCACTTTATCGACATCGATTCGATAGCGAGAGTAACTTTTACGCTGATTGTAATTCACTTCAGCGATCGGACGATTAATCGGAATATCATTGATATTGCCTGTTCCAAGACGATGATAATCAGTATCACGATAGGCGAACGCCCTTCCTTGTAAAACAGGATCATTCGTAAAATCAATTCCCGGTACAATAGTAGCTGGGTCAAAGGATGACTGTTCTTCTTCAGCAAAATGATTATCTACAAGACGATTGAGCGTCATCTTTCCGATGATTTCGACTGGAATGACTTCCTCCGGCCAAAACTTCGTATCATCTAAAATATCGAAGTCATAATTAAACTGTTCACCTTCGTCAATTAATTGTACACCGAGTTCATATTCTGGGTAGGCGCCTTTTTTAATTGCTTCATGTAAATCACGGCGATGGTAGTCAGGATCTACCCCACCGATTATATTCGCCTCATCTAATAATAAAGAATGTACCCCGAGGACGGGTTTCCATACGAAACGGACGAAGGTTGACTTTCCGTGTTCATTGATAAAGCGGAAGGTATTTACCGGCCAACCTTCCATCATGCGCCAACTACGAGGCCGCCCCCTACCTGACATAAGCCACATAACAAAATGAGCTACCTCTTGGTTATTTGCAATATAATCCCACGCATTATCATGGGCAATGGTAGCCTGAGGTACGTCTGTTTGAGGTTCAGGTTTTACCGCATGAACAAAGTCAGCAAATTTCATCGCATCCATCATTGCAAAAATAGAAAAGGATAAGGCTAACATATCATAGTTTCCTTCTTCGGTATAAAACTTCGTCGCAAATCCACGAATATCAATAGCCGTATCCTTAGAACCCTTACTACCGATAAAATTTGAAAACCTGACAAACACGGGAGTTTTTTGACCGGGTTCTTGGAGAAAGTGAGCCTTTGTAACATGGCGCATCGACTTATACAATTCAAACTCTCCATACACACCGTCACCCCGAGCATGAACTACTTTCTCAGGAATCCGTTCCCGGTTAAAATGGGACTGTTTTCGATAAAAGTGAAAATCTTGTAATAAAGTTGGGCCACGTTTTCCAGCCCGTAATGACCAATCGTTATTGGAAATTTTTTTACCAGCATCATCCGTTAATTCTTTTCCTGGTCCTGTATTTTGTCGTTTAAACTGATCCATTTGCTGTTGTTTTTTATCCTTAAATTTACCCTTGTTTTCTCTATTCCTTTTATCCATGAAATCACCTATTCAAACAGTATTTTAACACTTGATAGTATGCATATGCCTAGTTAAATAAAAGGTGATTATTATTCTTTGGTGAGAATAAAGAGGAGTTGATAATAAGTAAAACGCTCAAAAGTTATAAGAAACATTGAAGTAATGTATGAAGTTAAAGTTATGTTAAACTAATCATTTTATAGAAAAATAAAAGAAACAGTTTATTCCGTTACATCTAAAGAATAAACTGTTTCTTATTATGAGGGACTCTTTTCTTCTAAAATATACGATAGGTGAAAATGTATTTCATTCACTCAAGAAATCCCATGAATCTAGGAAATGATTCATTGTTAATTTTACATAGCTAGATTTATTTGAATCTAACGTAATTCTTTTCGTAAAATTTTCCCGGTAGAGTTTTTCGGTAATTCATCCATAAAGTGAATGGCAACAGGTACTTTATATTTTGCTAGATTTTGTGTGCAGTATTCGATTAAATCTGTTTCTGTAACAGTACTTCCGTTTTTTACTGTGACGTATGCATGGACTACTTCACCTTGTTCATCATCAGGCTTACCTACTACAGCACTTTCTACAACGTCTGGATGACCATACAATACTTCTTCAACTTCTCTTGGAAAGACATTGAAGCCACCGACGATAATCATATCTTTCTTACGGTCGACAATGTAGAAGTAGCCGTTTTCATCTTCTTTTGCCATATCTCCAGTGTATAGCCAACCATCTTTAATTGTCTTCGCAGTTTCTTCCGGCATTTTATAGTAGCCTTTCATTACGTTTGGTCCACGGACGATTAATTCTCCTACTTCGCCTTTTGGTACTTCATTGCCATCTTTATCGACGACTTTATTTTCTACATTAACAATCGACATACCGATTGATCCTGGGACTCGCTCACGATCGATAGGGTTAAAGCAGGTTACGGGTGAAGCCTCGGACAATCCATAACCTTCTTGGATTCTTGTGTCAAACTTTTCTTCAAAATTTTTCAGCAAGGAAACTGGTAAAGATGCACCACCAGAGATTGAAAGACGAATAGATTCATAGTCTTCACGCTTACCATCTTCATATTGATAAATGAAGTTGTACATGGTCGGTACACCGGCGAAAACGGTTGCTTTATGTTCGCGAATCGTCTTCAGTACTCCAGCAGGGCTAAACTTCGGTTCTAATAAAATCGTCGCGCCACGATATAATGGGGCGTTTACAACAACGGTTAAAGCGAACACGTGGAATACTGGTAATGTCGCAACGACACGGTCTTTATCGTTCATACGTAAGTAGGTTCCTACGTCTCGTGCGTTGGAGTAGACGTTTTCATGTGTTAACATGGCGCCTTTAGGTAAGCCAGTTGTTCCAGATGTGTATAAAATAATTGCATTATCGTCCTTATCGAGTTCGGTAATTTCTGTAACTGGTTCTGCTTCTTGAATTATACTTTTGAAAAAATATGGTGGTTCTTCTAATTGCATGCACTGTTTTACAGATTCTTCATCTGTTTCACAGGCGATAACGTTTTCAACGTTAGGAAATAAATCTTTCGTTTTAGCAAATAAAGGAGCTAATTTGTCTAAACCGATAATTAATTTTGCATCACTATTTTGAATAATGTAGGATAACTCATTTGGCGTGTATGTAGGGTTCACTGGTACGGCGACCGCCCCTAAACGCCAACTAGCATATAAAGAAATTAAATAGTGAGGCGTATTTCCTAAGAGTAAAACGATGTGATCTCCCTTTTTAATACCGAGCTTTTTTAACGCACCGGCAAACATTGCGACGGATTGTTCCAACTCACCGTACGATACTTCTTCGTTCAAAAATACGTAGGCTGGTTTTTCCGACTGATTCATCGCTCGTTCGTAGACAGATTGTGGTAAATTCATGTTGTATCGATCCTTCCTAATGAGTGATTGTTCATTCAAAAATGATAACGTAAATTTATTTAGAAAACAATAAATTAGTTACGTTTACATTTGTGCTAATAGGGATAAAGACAAGGCTTTCATCAACAAAAAAAGTAATAAATTCTAGCTTTAAATAACCGGCCAACTTGTACAGGCCGGACGATTATTAATTATACTATATTTTCAACAACTTGTCTTGACATTTACTGTAAGGTTAGTTTGTTTTTTCTTTTTCACCAATAATAAAGCTCCATACTTCCCCGAGGATTCCGGTTTCATTTAATATTTTGATGAAGATAAAGGTTAAAGGTCCGATTACGATACCGATTAATCCAACTAACTTAAAGCCAACATACATCGTAAATAGTGTTAGCAATGGACTAATTCCGATACTGGATGATAAAATTTTCGGCTTAATTAATTGCCTTTGTAAGACGATTAAACCGTATAAAATGGACAAACCCGTTCCGAGAAAAATATCTCCAGTAAAAAAGCTATACAAGGCCCATGGTAAGAAAACTAAAATGGCACCAATATACGGTAAAAAGTCAACAATCCAAACGATTAAGGCAATCGAAAGGGCATGTTCAACGCGCAAAATTAATAAACCGACAAATACGATACATGCTGTAATAAAAGTTAACTTTAACTCAGCCTTTAAAAAACCTAATAGTGCCCGTTGTAACCCTTCGTAAATTTGATTAATACGAATGCGTACTTTTGCAGGAATTTTACCACGCATTTGTAAAATGATACGTTCCCAATCTTTACCAATAAAAAATGTAGCTAGTAATGAGATGATAAAGATCGTCGCGAAGTTCGGTAATTTTGAAATAACGATATATAAGCCATTTCCTAATCCTTGGATAATCGCACTGAAAGTGTTCGTTAATCGTTCGCCGATAAATTGCATACTTTCTAACAAAGAGCTTTGTTGCCCTTGTTCAAGCCCTTTGAATATACTGAGCAAATTATTGACGATTGGCATAATCGTCTCATTGTAAAACTCCTGAATATATTGGGAGAACTTCTTATAATGCTCTGGGATGATTCGAGATAAATAAGCGAAACCTTGAATAATTTCTGTTACAAGTAATGTAATCGCAGCGGAAATAATACCGATAATTAAAATTAGTGAAGTAAGCACCGCAAAGCCTCGAGGCATTCGCGTATGATATTGGAGCCATTCGACTAAGGGATTAATTAATAAAGCAAGGAAAAAACCAATAATAAACGGCACCATTAATTTGCCGAGTAAAAATAATAAGATTACTCCACCAATTGTCGCTGCGATCACGATGCCAATTCGTAATAAAATAAAAAGATTCCGTTTATTCATCTTAATCTCCGCCCTTTAACAAGCCTTTGTAACATTTTACCATAAAATAAAAGCTTGTTCTCTATAAAACATCGACAAGGATGATATCGTTAACTTTCTCCAATCATTTAATTGAAATAGCGCAAACACGAAATGAGAAGTTAATCCCATTTCGTGTTGTAAGAGGGTCTATTTATCGGCTCAATCGAGGTCTTTCGATATTATTGATTATCGATTGCTAAGCGTAACGATTTTAAAATACCTAAATGCAATCCTTCGTGCCAAGTGACGAATTGTAAGGAGTGATCGACCGTCTCCAGTAGCATACCATTAATATCACGGACGTGGTCAGCTTTATTTTCTAATTTATTTTTAAAGAAATTCTCGATTCTTTTTTCTTGTTCAACTAAAGCATCGATAATTTCTTCCTTAGAAGGGACTTCGTCAGGCCATTCGGAAGGGCGAGTACCATCTAAGAAGAGATCCATCCAATCTGGACGAATTACTTCATAATCGTTGTCAGCATCGTGCAAAAAGCCTTCAGCTTCCGCATACACATGCCCTGCATTCCAACGGATTGTATTCGGCCAACCATCTGGCTGAATATCCCAAATTTCTTCTTCTAACTTCGGTAACAAAATAAGCGTAGACGTACGCGAATATTTAAACATTGCCATCGATTCCATGGAAAAAACTCCTTTCAAAAGTTTCATCAATTAATGTGACGTGCTAACCTTATCATACCATATCTATACGAATTCATAAGTAGTTACGCTTCTTTTTTAATAAAAATAACTTCGGAAATAAATTGCATTAATCGTTTAATGTAGCTATATTGTGATGCATACATTTATTGTAAAATGTTTATAAGTTATGCTTATAATAGATTTGTAAAAAGTAGTCTGAAAAATGAACACGAAAAAGGAGTTGAGTCTATGTCTAGCGAGCGTAAACAATTAAATAACGCAACTCTATCAACTTCGCCATCTCCATCGTTATTCGGGATCTTTTATCAACCAAGAGAACAATTTGAACGAATTAAAAACAAACCGAATTTTGTTCGGGCCTTGATTGTTGTCGTAATCCTAGCAGTTATGTCTGCTTTATTTACTCTTGATTTAGTAGAGACGTCAATTGAAGATGAACTCGGTCATCTTATGGTGGAACAATCTAAGTTATTTTCAACCATTACGAAGATTGCCACAGTCATCGCTTCGGCAATTGTTCCGATTATTACGATTTTAATTACTGCAACTGTTTACTATATTATCGGTAAAATCGCGCACTTATCTATATCTTTTACCCAGTTATTCGCTTTATTTACTTTTATAAATTTAATTACTTTTAGTGGTAATTTAGTGAATGGTATGTTAACTTATCTTTCTTCAAGCACAGATCCGGAATTATTGTTTACAAGTCTAAATGTATTTGTGCAAGCTAGTGGAGCTTTAGGGGTGTTTCTTTCTTTTATTGAAATTTTTAATATTTGGTCGATTATTCTAACTGCAATCGGTTTACAAATCGGTGCGAACTTTTCCAAGGTTTTATCCTGGAGCCTTGTTATTGGATTTAATGTATTAATAGTTTTTACAAGCATTTTCTTAACCATTGTCAGTCAATCATTTAGTATAATGTAAGCCACTTATAAAAAGAGACGAATTAACGGTAAAGTGACTGCCGTTAATTCGTTTTTTTGTATTTCTTGAAATAAAAAATTTCCTCAATTTTATATCGAGGAGTTTCCATATTTATTATAAAAATAGGATATATATTTAACAAATCGTCGGCCATTTCTGTTTGTTGGCAAGGGCTTGTAGTTTTGCTTCAGGGCATACGACTACTGGATTTCCGACCATTTCTAACACGGGGATATCGGCCATTGTGTCGCCGTACGCGTAGCTGTTTTTCCAGTCGATTACGTTATTTTTTAATGTTTCTAGGATTAGTTCTGTTTTCCGTTCGGCTTGGACGTGGTCGATCGGTATAGTCGAATCAACTTGGTCCCTAGCGAAGGGGATATCCGTTCCAATAATATGATCGACTGGGAACTCTTTCAATACTGCTTGTAATAAAGGTGTGAAAGCTCCCGATACGACCATGATTAGATCATTATTGTCATGGTGTTGTTCCATTCGTTCGAGGACTAGTTCGTTTAAGTCATCTTCCATTTTCGTTGCGATTTCCTTAAAATAAGCTTCGACTTCGGCGGGCGTCATACCGTGTAAAAGGCGTAAATATTTTTGTGTTAAGTCGTATTTCATCTTTGCTTCTGGGTATAGACGAATTTTGTAACCTAAATATGGCGGTACAATCGAATAATAAAAACGTTTAAACGTATCTTGGAAGCGTGGATCTTGTTTTGCCATATCTAGCATTAGGGAGTAAGTTTCGTATTTATAAATCGTTCCGTCAAAATCAAAAATCGCAACTTTCATTTATGTCACCTTCTATTTATCTTTCACCTTGTTTTTATATACAGTACCATAATTTGAAAAAATAAGAAAGAGGAGTAAACATTTTATAATAGGTTCTAGTTTAACTAGTCGCTTAAAATAAAAAAATCGTGTACGCTAAATATATATAGCTTTTCGATGAAAATCATAATGAAATATAAAGATAAGCAGGTGAAGGGATGGTTAAGTTAAGTATATTAGATCAATCACCTATATCGACAGGACAGACAGCACAGGAGGCGCTTCAAGCTTCTGTTCGGCTCGCTCAATTAGGTGAGGATTTAGGCTATGAGCGATTTTGGATTGCGGAACATCACGATTTATTCGGTCTTGCCTGTCCGAATCCGGATGTCATGTTAGGTGTGATTGGTTCCCAAACGGAGAAGATTCGAATTGGTGCTGGAGCAGTGTTGCTTCCTTATTATAAACCCTTTCGTGTTGCTGAGACGTATAACTTATTAGCGACTTTATTTCCTAATCGAATTGACCTTGGAATCGGTCGGGCACCAGGGGGTTCGGCGGAGGTTTCCTTAGCTTTGTCTGACAATTATTTAGCTCAAGTAAATCGTTATAGTGAACTAATCGATGAGTTGCATCACTTTCTCCATCAATCATTTCCACAGGATTCAACCTTTGCGAAAGTAAAGCCGACACCAGTACCTGACACACCACCAAAAACGTGGATGCTTGGTACGAGTAAACGAAGTAGTAAACTCGCTCTTGAGAAAAAGATGGCTTATGCGTTCGGACATTTTATGACGGATTTTGATGGAGTAGAGATTGTACGACATTATCGTAAACAGTATGAAAAACGTTACAATGAACGGGCAGAAGTAATCGTCGCTGTTCATGCGATTTGTGCAGAGACGGAAGCCCAAGCTGACGAACTTGCTAAAAGCACGCTTGCTTGGTCCCTATTACAGGAGAAAGCGCACGAACAATTAACGATTCCAAGTCTGGAAGAAGTGCGTAGCTTCAAATGGACTGAAGAAGAGCAAGTGAAAATGACTAAGCAGAAAGAAACGATGATTATCGGAAATCCTGAAGAAGTGGCAGAAGAACTTCATCAGTTAGCGAAAGATTACGATGCAGATGAATTGATGCTTGTAACAATCACTCACGAAGCATCGGATAAGCGGAAGTCTTATGAACTTATAAAAAATGCCTGGGATTCGATGTACGGGGCGTAAAATGAAAGTATTATTACGTCATAAGGGTGTTGCACTTTTAGCTACGTTAAGTTGGATGGGGGTTATTTTTTATTTATCCCATCAACCAGCAGAGGCATCGAGTGAGTTAAGTGGTAGGTTTGCTAAGCTTGTGATGGGACTGCTCTCCTTATTACCGATTACCTTCGATGGGGAAGTGTTACATTTTTTTATTCGAAAAGGGGCGCACTTTTTTGCCTATATGGTGCTAGGTTTTTTAATGTATCATTCGGTAAGGCTATTTTCTGAACGTAAACCGATAGAGAACGTTCTATTTGCGCTTATTCTCTCGGTTATTTATGCGATGACGGATGAATGGCATCAGACCTTTATTCCTGGACGAAGCGGGGAGCTAAGGGATGTCTTAATTGATAGTGTAGGAAGCCTTACCGGTATATTAATCTATTATTGGATACTTCGGTTATTATATAATAAAAAAGATAAGGATTACATGTAGTAGGGGTGGTTTTGATGAGGAAATATATCGTTAGTTTATTTATTGTAGCACTTGTTTTCCTTACAGCTTGTGGTACTAGTGATGGAACAAAGTTGCCTAAATTCGAAGAAACCGATGCAGTGCCGGTGGTAACGATGACGATGGAAAATGGTGGCGAAGTAGTGATGGAACTTTATCCAAATATTGCTCGAAATACGGTGAACAATTTTATTTCTTTAGTGCAGGATGGATTTTATGATGGGTTAACCTTCCATAGGGTGATTCCTGACTTTATGATTCAGGGTGGGGATCCGGAAGGTGTCGGTATTGGTGGTCCAGGTTATTCGATTGTCGGAGAGTTTGAAAGTAACGGGTATAAGAACGACTTGAAGCATGAGCGGGGAGTATTATCGATGGCTCGAAGTAATGATCCAGACTCTGCGGGTTCTCAGTTCTTTATAATGGTTGCTGATTCGCCTCATTTAGATGGGGACTATGCAGCTTTTGGTAAGGTTATTGATGGGATGGATGTCGTTGATGAAATTGTAAATGTCGAGACGAATTCCCATGCTCAACCACTAGAAGATCAAGTAATTGAGTCGATGACTGTTGAATTAAATGGTTATGAGTTCGAAGAGCCGATTATTATTGAAGAGTAAATAGATCTTTGCTTCGGTTAAATTTTTATAAGAATGAGTTGAAGAGGGGTTTCTTTTTTGAAGCAAAAGAAGACGAAAATAATCGGTCATCGTGGTTTTATGAGCCAATATGTTGAGAATTCCTTAGAAGGCTTTATTCAAGCAGCGGAGTTAGGAATCGATGGGGTCGAATTAGACGTCCATTTGACGAGGGATGGGGAAGTTGTTGTTCATCACGATGAGACAATCAACCGTATCACAACGGGTAGTGGCTATATTCAAGCCTTGACTGTAGAAGAATTGAAACAATACCCATTCCGTTCTCGTAAGGCCTCGGGGGAAACAATTCCGACCTTAGAAGAAGTACTGATAGAATTATCCCGGTGGCCGGATTTTATCGTAAATATTGAGTTAAAGACGCATCGGGTTTTATATAAGTCGATTGAGGAGAAGGTGTATCAGCTCGTAAAAGCTTACGGGGATAATTTACAAATTATTTATTCTTCTTTCCATTTACCGACATTAATCCGAATGAAACAACTTGATGAAACAAGTGAAGTAGCTTTTATTACACAACAGCAGTTACCGCATATGGCCGACTATGTAAAAATTCTCGGTCTTGATGGAATTCATCCTCGGAAAAATTTGTTATTGCATTCTCCGGAAGCTTTTCAAAATTGTGGTGCCTTACGTCCTTGGACGGTGAATCGTTTAGGGGAGATGAGGAGGTTTTTTGCTTCTAATGTCGATGCGATTATTACAAAGTTTCCCGAGCGTGCGTTACGACTACGGGATGGATAAGTTTAAAGAAGTAATATAATAAAATATAAACGGAAGACACCCCAAAGTGTAAGCATCTTTGGGGTGATTATTAGTTGTTTATGGCAGTGGCGGGAATTTCCCAATTAATCGGTTTTTGTCCGCTTCTGATTAATAATTCATTCGTTTGGGAGAAGGGCTTACTACCGAAAAAGCCCCGATAAGCTGATAACGGGCTCGGATGTGGCGCTTGTAAAATAAAATGCTTTGAAGTATCGATTAAGCTTCGTTTACTTTGCGCAGCTCGCCCCCATAAAATATAGACGACGGGGGTTTCCTTTTTGTTTAATGTTTTGATTACTTGATCGGTAAAGGTTTCCCAACCTTTTCCTCTATGGGAGTGGGCTTGTCCCGCTCGTACTGTCAAGACGGCATTTAAGAGTAGGACTCCCTCTTTAGCCCAGTGGACGAGATTGCCGTGAGGTGGCCGTTGTATTTGAAGATCGCTTTCCATTTCTGCAAAAATATTTTCTAACGATGGTGGTGGCGGAACACCTGCCTGTACTGAAAAGCTTAAACCATGAGCTTGATTCGGTCCGTGGTACGGGTCTTGTCCGAGAATAACCGCCTTAACCTCCGAAAAGGGTGTATAATGAAGCGCATTAAAAATATCATTCATATGTGGATAAATCGTTCGGGTAAAATATTCTTCTTTAAGGAATTCTCGTAATGTCAGATAATAAGGCTTAGTAAATTCCTTATGTAAATAGTCGTGCCAATCGTTATGTAAAATTCTTTTTGTCATTTGTTATACCCCCTTTTTTAAAAGGCTTAACTAATAAATATGTAAGTATAGTAGTAGTTTGACAAATTTAATTGTAAAAAACAAGCGAAAATTAGTTGAAAGGAGTATGTCGTAAATGATTCCAAAGATTACACTTATGGACTTATATGTAATTGAAACATTACGGAAAAATGGATTATCCGATCAAACTATTTTAGAAAAGGTAAGAAATAAAGAGGTAGAATCCTTTAAAAAATACAATGATCGTTTTGATTTTACTGTTTTGTATGAGTTAGAAGATGCGGGTGTATTAGCAGACGTATTAAAAAAAGGTTACGAAGTAAAGTTTTTAACGTTTACGGGATTAGTAAATGTACTAAAGTTAAAGTTCAATCGCGAGGAGGGTGTTGATTACGAAGCGGAAGACTTTACGATTACGAATTTACAATTAGAGGAGGAAGAGTTAGAGGTATTAAAACAAATCGTTTCAAAAAATTGGATTGTTAGTCGTAATCGTTCCGGCGTGATAATTGAACCGGTTGAACAACCACCGATTCTATCGTAATCGTTATTCGGGCCGAAAGCATATTAAGAGACAGTTCTGGAGTCAAGGCCCGAAGTTTATTTTTCTTCGGTTATTAATTGGAGGAATTCGTTAAGTTTCGTACGTGCTTCAGGAGATAAGTCTTTAATCGTTTCAATTAGTTGAATAAAATCGACTGAAAACATATCATCCTCCTGAGCGAAAAAGGTAGCTAAGTCGCAATTTAATGCATGTAAAATATCTTCAAGTAAGGCGACATCAGGAATTGCGCGATTATTTTCAAATCGGCTAATATATGATTGCGATACAGCTACTTTGTCTGCTAATTGTTGTGTCGTTAGACCACGAGCTTTTCGTAGTGTTCGCAACTTCTCCCCTAAATTAGCAACCATTACTTTGAACTCCTCTACTTTTATCCTTATAAATGTAGTCTAACGTGTCTATAAATAAATCGGTACTTTAATCGAGCGATTAGTACAAATAAATATAAAACAATTGACAAAAAGACTTATAAGTCATAATATGTCATAAAATGTAACTGTTTCCGTAATGAGGTGTTCGAAGTGAGTAAGGAATTTACACCGAAGTTGGTCGTTGGTGTAGGAGTATTTTGTCGCTTAAAAGAAGAGCTAGAAGTCCATCGTTCGGAAAAAGTGTTATTTATAGTGGAGCCTACTTTTAAGGAACTTTCGTTTTTGTATAAAATAAATTCATTTCTTAAGAAGCAAGGTTTTCAAGTTCGGATGCATTTCGTCCCAAAAGGTGAAGAGACAATTCAAAATCCGTACAAGCTACCAGACCTTGCCTATGATGCAACCTTTGATACTGTTATAGGGTTAGGGAATAACGAGTTATTAAATTATACAACCTTCACTGCAACAACTTTAGAAAGGTTAGGTTTAAATAAAAAACGAAAGATTACGTTATTTTTAATACCGAGTACACCTACGACTGGAATCGAAGCTAGTGGCAAATTTTATACGTATGAAAATAACATGCGACATTTTCCTTTTAAACGAAGACTCTATCCTGCAATAATCTTCTACGATCCTCTTATCACTATTCATATCCCTTTGTTACAATTAATTAGATCGAGTGTTATCACATTAGCAAAAGCTATCGAACATCACTACAATAGTGCTACTTATCGGAAGTTGACTACTTCTTCTATTCAACTAATAGTACATCATTTAGTGCGGGCTTCTTATCATCGGAAAGATTTAGAAGCTCGGGAGGCTTTATTGCGAGCAGGAATGTTTCTAGGGCTTAGTAGTGTAGACTGGAAGCGGATTTCTTTAATTGATTGTTTCGTGTTGCCAGTCTATCAAAAGGTTCAAGTTTCCGTCGCTACTGTAACTGCAGTGATGCTTCCTTATGTTGTGAAGTTGTATCGTGAAATAGACGAACAACGGGAAAGGGAGATTCTCCTAGCATTAGGATACACAAAATACAATAAAGCCCAATCGTCTTCTACTTTATCTTATCGTCTAGTAAATGTGTTTAAAGGGGTCGGTTTTCCGATTGATCTTAGAAGTATTGGGGTAAAAGAAAAAGATTTAGATGAGTTAGCTTTTACCGCTTATGGGTTGTGGATGCGAGAGGGATATTGTTCTAAAGAGTTGACGGAGGAAAGCTTTTATTCTTTGTATAGAGAGGCTTATGCAGGAAATATCGAAAGTTTCTTTGAGTAATTTGTTCCTTCTTATATTTAAATAGTAAATTATAGTACTTTTTAATTATCTTTGAAAAAAGGCGAAAAACCTCTATCAAACAGCAATAAACTATAGTAGAATGGAAAACAAATCCTTTTTTTATAATGCTAGTTAAAGATAAGGAGGAACTAAGTAGATGAGTGCAGAAGAAGGTGTAATTGTAGGTTTATTCGCTATGTTGGCAGGTTTTTTAATTTTATTATTAGTCATTGGAATTATTATGTATATTCTTTATGCTATCGGAATGTTTAAAATTGCAAAAACCCTCGGCCGGGAAGACATGGCGTTTTTAGCTTGGATTCCAATCGCACAAATATTTTTACTCCCGTTAGTAGTGGAAGATGATGTCCATGAACAAATCCGTGGAAAGTTTACGTTAATTTTTGCAATATCGTGGATTGGTTCAGTTTTATTAAGTATGGCGATTCCGATTTTTGGCGTTATAACTTTAATCGTTCAAATTTATGGATTCCATGTATTAGCGACTCGCTTTTCCGAAAATGCGTTAGTCCACACGATTATTACAATCGTTACGTTGGGATTCGCAATGCCGATTTCAATCTTTTTATTCCGCAATCGAGAACCTTTACCTAAAGATGAAGTGTTTGAATAAAAAAGAGATATAAAGCATTTGTTAACGATCTTATAACTTTTACTATTAAGGTTCCAGTTGTTAAATAGACTGGAACCTTAATTTTTTATAATTGCCCAATTTTTGACGAAAGCAGTCGGCTTTTTTTTGAAAATGAAAGGGAGATTGCCACCGAGGGAAGGGACGTTAACTTTTATAAGATAAATTAATTACGGTGATGGCTGTTCCATGGTACACTAAATATAATAAATCTTATAGTTGAAGTGATTAGAAAAGAGGGGTATTGTATGCGATTACATCATAAGGTGGCAATTATAACAGGCGGTGCCAATGGAATTGGTGCAGCAAGTGTTGAACGTTTTTTAGAAGAAGGGGCTAAAGTAGTCATCGGTGATTTTGATGAAGAAGCGGGTAAGGCGACCGCGGAGCGATTAGAAGGAAGAGGCGAAGTTAAGTTCGTTAAAGTCGATGTGACTGATGAGGGAAGTGTTGCTAATTTAGTAAAGCAGACGGTCGATCACTTTGGAACGGTCGATATTTTAATTAATAATGCTGGCATAATCGCAGATGCGACGTTAGTTAAAATGACTTCAGATATGTTTGATAAAGTGTTCGATGTAAATGTAAAAGGTGTCTTCAATTGTACAAAGGCCGTCGCACCAATTATGATTGAAAAAGGTGCAGGGAAAATTATTAATACGTCTTCGGTTAGCGGTGTTTATGGAAATTTCGGGCAGACGAATTATGCTGGTTCTAAGGCAGCAGTAGTTGGTATGACGAAGACGTGGGCAAAAGAGTTAGGACGGCATGGAATTAATGTAAACGCTGTTGCTCCAGGTTTTACTTTAACAGAAATGGTAAAGCAAATGCCGGAAAAAGTAGTGACACAAATAAAGCGACAAATTCAATTACAAACAATTGCCGATCCAGTCGATATCGCCAATGCGTATCTATTTTTAGCTAGTGATGAAGCGAAATATGTACATAATCATGTGTTGCATGTCGATGGTGGCATTATGATGTAAAAAGAAATCATTAGAGGAGTGAGGATTAATGGAACAAATTTATCTCGTTGAAGGAGCTCGTACACCGTTTGGAACTTTTGGCGGAGCTCTTAAGGATATCGACGCGACGACGCTAGGTGTCTATGCTAGTAAAGAGGCTTTAAAGCGGAGTAATGTGGAAGCAGAGGAGATTGATTTTACCGTTTTTGGTCATGTACTTCATTCATCGAATAATTCTCCTTATCTTGCTCGTCATGTTGCCTTACATTCGGGTGTACCAGTTGAGCGGCCTGCTTTATCGGTCAACCGTTTATGTGGTTCGGGTTTACAAGCGATTGTTTCTGCTGCCCAGTCGTTAATGTTAGGAGAGGGGCGAGTTGCCTTAACCGGTGGTGCAGAAAATATGAGTATTACCCCACATGTATTACGGGGTTCACGCTTTGGAACGAAGCTCGGTTCACCAAAGGTCGATGATATGTTATGGGCCGGCCTAACAGATGAATATATCGGCGCGGGCATGGGTGTAACGGCAGAAAATTTAGCCGAAAAATATGCAATCTCTCGGGAAGAACAAGACGCTTTTGCTTTGCGCAGTCATGAACTAGCTACTAAAGCGACAGAGGAAGGGAAGTTTAAGGAGGAGATTGTTCCGATTGAAGTAAAGACTCGGCGAGGGACGGTAGTTTTTTCTGAGGATGAACATATTCGTCCTGATACCTCTTTAGAACAATTAGCTAAATTACGCCCTTCCTTTAAACAGGATGGAACGGTAACTGGTGGTAATGCTAGTGGTATTAACGATGGGGCTGCAGCGAATATCGTTGCTACCGAAAGTTTTGTAAAGGAAAAGGGCTTGCAACCAATCGCACGAATCGTTTCTTGGGGTGTTGCAGGAGTCGATCCACACATTATGGGAATTGGGCCAGTTCCAGCGATGAAACAAGCCCTTGAAAAGGCAGAGCTAACTTTTGAAGATATCGATTTAATTGAAGTTAATGAAGCCTTTGCCGCACAATATTTAGCAGTCGAAAAAGAACTCGACTTCGACCGGGATAAAGCGAATGTGAACGGCGGTGCAATCGCCTTAGGACATCCCCTCGGCGCAAGTGGTGCACGTGTCGTCTACACATTAGTAAAAGAATTAAAGCGTCGTAATGAAAAGTACGGCATCGCTTCTTTATGTATCGGTGGCGGACAAGGTATTGCGATGGTTGTAGAAGCATTGTAATTTTGATTTATATACGATTTGTAAGGAAAAAACGTTCCCACTATTATGTTCAGGAACGTTTTTTCTTATTTTATTTTATGTTATGGCAGTTTCTGTGGAGTTTAGATGAAACTTTATTTTT
The DNA here is from genome assembly GCA_937960785.1 of uncultured Pseudogracilibacillus sp. Lineage (GTDB taxonomy): Bacteria > Bacillota > Bacilli > Bacillales > Amphibacillaceae > Pseudogracilibacillus. Next base: position 46 of record CALGOZ010000078.1, on the reverse strand, counting down.
TGGTTAGAGATGAACAAGTACCTTAGACCAGAAACGCTGTTCGGCG
>CALGOZ010000077.1 GCA_937960785.1 uncultured Pseudogracilibacillus sp. | reverse complement strand
CTTACCATATAGTATGGCTTTTCTTCACGTTTTCCTTGCAAATCTTTTCTAAACATAAAACCCCTGCCGAAGTTGGGCAAGGGAAAATAACGTCATTCGTATAGAAGAAAGAGTGGGTTCTGCCCACTCTTTTGTTTACAAGCTGTTGCATTTCGATGTTAGTATAACATAAAGTAAATTGTAACACAAATGAAAGTGAGAAAGTCCACTTCCTTTAGAAAAAGGACAGTTGATTCTCCTCTTCCATTCCTTCTAAACAACCATGGGCATCTAATTCGTCAATTACTGTTTTTGATAACTTAGCCTTTTGTCGCAGGTCTTCTTTTGATAAAAACTCTCCTTGTTCACGGGCCTTTACGATATTGTGGGCTGCGTTAATACCAAGACCTTCAATTGTTTTAAACGGCGGAATTAATGTATCACCTTCAACGATAAAGTTTATGGCATCGGAACGATATAAATCGACCTTTTGGAAGCGGAAACCTCGTTCATTCATCTCTAAGGCAACCTCTAAAACAGTTAAAACGTTCCTTTCCTTCGATGATGCTTCGTTTCCTTTTTCCTTAATTTCATTGATTCGTTTACGCAATGCTTCGGAACCCCGAATCATTGTATCAATTTCAAAGTCATTCGCTCGTACAGAAAAGTAAGCAGCATAAAATAAGATTGGATAATATACTTTAAAGTAGGCAATTCGTACAGCCATTAAAACGTATGCAGCAGCGTGAGCTTTCGGGAACATATACTTTATTTTCTGACACGATTCAATATACCAGTTTGGTACACCTTTTTCTTTCATTTCAACAATCCACTCGTCCTTCAAACCTCTTCCTTTACGAACTGATTCCATGATCGTAAAGGCAAGTTGTGCTTCGATGCCTTTTTGCATTAAGTAAACCATAATGTCATCACGACAACCGATTACATCACCAATTTCACAAATGCCATTATTAATAAGCTCCTGCGCATTTCCTAGCCATACGTCCGTTCCGTGGGATAAACCAGAAATTATTACTAATTCGGCGAAAGTTTTTGGTTTTGTTTCTTCAAGCATTTGCCGAACGAAAGACGTCCCAAACTCCGGTACTCCTAACGTACCAACTTTATTACCGATTTGTTCAGGTTTTAAGCCTAGGGGTTCTGTACTTGAGAAAATGCCCATCATCTTTTCATCATCTAGTGGAATATCTCGAGGGTCTATTCCACTTAAATCTTGTAACATACGTATTACAGTCGGATCATCATGGCCGAGAATATCGAGCTTTAACAAACTATCTTCTAACGATTCGTAAGCAAAATGAGTCGTTTTCCATTCGCTATCTTTATCATCCGCAGGATATTGAATCGGTGTAAAATCATAAATTTCCTTATCTTCCGGTACAACAATAATACCACCAGGGTGTTGTCCGGTCGTTCGCTTAACCCCTGTGCAACCGTTAACGAGGCGATCGATTTCGGCATTACGTAAATATAGTTCCTTGTCGTTTGCATAACCTCGTACATAACCATAGGCGGTTTTTGTTGCGATTGTTCCAATGGTTCCCGCTCGATATACGTAATCCTCACCGAATAGTTCTCGAGTATATTCATGAGCTGTAGGCTGGTATTCACCGGAGAAGTTTAAATCGATATCTGGTACTTTATCACCTTCAAAACCTAAAAATGTTTCAAACGGTATATCTTGACCGTCCTTATGTAATGCCGTTGCGCATTTAGGGCAATTTTTCTCTGGTAAATCGAAGCCACTACCGTAAGAGCCGTCAGTGATAAATTCACTGTATTGGCAAGACGGACATACATAGTGTGGGGGTAGGGGGTTTACTTCTGTAATTTCTGTCATCGTCGCAACGAGCGATGATCCGACAGAACCTCTCGAACCTACTAAATAACCATCATCTAAAGATTTTTTTACAAGTTTGTGAGAAATTAAATAAATGACACTAAAACCGTGTCCAATAATACTGTCTAACTCAGTCTTTAATCTTTCTTCCACGATTTCCGGTAAAGGATCACCGTAAATCGATGTCGCTTTATCGTATGTTAAGCGACGAATATCTTCTTCTGCCCCTTCAATACTAGGGGTGTAAAGTTTACTTTTTAACGGGCTAACTTTTTCAATTCTTTGTGCAATTTGCTGACTGTTTTCAACCACTATTTCATAGGCCAGCTTCTCACCTAAAAAGGAAAAGCTATCTAACATTTCTTGCGTCGTTTTAAACGAATGATCTGGTAATGTTACACGGTTTAGTGGATTTCCTTTTTGTGATGCGATTAAAATCTTTCGATAAATTTGATCTTGCGATTCTAAGTGATGAACATTTCCGGTTGCAACGACAGGAATACGCACCCGCTTTCCTAGTTCGACAATGTTTCGGACAATTTGAATAAGTTGTGCTTCATTATGTACGACATCTCGTTCTATTAACGGATAGTATTGTTCAATTGGTTGTACTTCTAAAAAGTCATAAAATTGCGCAAGCTCTTCTAGTTCTTCAATCGGCTTTTGCATAACAGCATCGAAAACTTCTCCATCTGAACACGCCGAACCTACGAGCAATCCTTCACGATGTTCATTCAACAACGAGCGAGGGATTCGTGGGACTCGGTAAAAATAGTCGATATGGGAATATGAGACGAGCTTATATAAGTTTTTTAAACCTATTTCGTTTTGAACCAGTAATGTACAATGAAATGGTCGCGACTGTTCAAAACGGTTCGACTCATTCACCTGTTCATTTAGCTCATCAATTCGTTCAATGTTAGCCTCTTTTAACTGATTGATTAACTTCCAAAACAAATAAGCCGTTGCTTCTGCATCATAAATTGCTCGGTGATGTTGAACAAGTTCTACGTTTAAATGATTACATAATGTATTTAAACGATGATTACCTAGTTGTGGAAATAAATAGCGTGCTAATTCTAACGTATCGATTACGGTATTTTGTACTTTAGGCAAATTTATTTTTTCATAGCCAACATTTAAAAAGCCGATATCGAACGTTGCATTGTGAGCAACTAGGACACTATCACCGACCCATTCATAGAATTCCTGAAGCACCTCTTCTACTTCAGGAGCATTAGCTAACATATCGTCAGTGATTTGGGTAATTTCGATAATCTTCTCTGGCAAAGGACGGTGCGGATTAGCGAAACTCTCGTACCGGTCGATAATTTCACCTTTTTTCATTTTTACACCGGCGATTTCAATAATCGTATCGTAAACAGAAGAAAGACCGGTCGTCTCAACATCAAAGACAACGTACGTCGCATCTTCGAGACGCTCTTCTATCGGTTCATAAACGATAGGAACACCATCGTCGACGATGTTAGCTTCCATACCGTATATTACTTTTATATCATGGTCTAAGCTTGCATAAAAAGCATCGGGGAAACTTTGGACATTGGCATGATCAGTAATTGCGATCGCATCGTGGCCCCATTCAGCAGCCTGTTTAATTAAATCTTTCGCACTAACGACCGCATCAAGTTGGCTCATTGTTGTATGAGCATGTAATTCGACCCGTTTTTTACCATCTTCAGCCTCGTCTTTCTTTTTCGGTACGTGTACTTCCATCATATCATAAGGCATCATGACTAATTCATTAGAAAAACGGTCTGTTTGAATTGGTCCGCGAGCCTTAATCCACATTCCTTCTTTTACTAGGGAAAATAGCTCTTCTTGTTCACTGTTTCTTGAAAACATTTTAATTTCTAATGAATCAGTATAATCTGTGATCTTTAAGAGTAATAATTGTCGACCAGAACGTAGATCGCGAACTTCTTTGCTAAAAACGTAACCTTGAACTGTCATCCGTTTTTCTTCTTCTACGATTTGTTCTAAGCGTACTGGTTCTTCATGAATTAATGACCCAATTACAAATTCAGAAGGTCTTTCTTTGGAAGTTTGTTTTTCTTTAGTCTTCTGATTCTTTTGTATTTGTCGAACGAAGGCTTCGTGCTCTTTTTCCGTCTGCTTACGAAAGTTATTCAACTCTTCTTCATTATGTTCGATAGTAATCTTTAAATGTAAAGGACGTAAATTGTATCGATTGAAAAACGAACGCATCGTGGGTTCAACTTTTCTTTGTAGAGGTACTTTTTCTGCTTCTGAATTAACGTTAATATGTAAAGTGTCGTCTTTTATTTTCGCACTTTCTAATCTCGTTCGTTCCGATGGCAATACGTTTGGTATAGTCGTTACAAAATAACGCCAGTATAAATACAATTCTTTTTCATCTACCATAGGTTCCGAAGCTGTTAAGACGAGATCTACTTTGGCAATATTAGTAAATGATCGTTCGAGGTGGCGATAAAACGTGTAAAACTCTTCGAAAGTTAAAGCAGTTTCTGTATGAATATGAAATTCCCATTGTTTTTTCTCGCGATGAACGACGACTTTTTCTAGCTTAGCTGAACGAAATGTCGTCTCTTGTTCAGCTGGTAATTTAATTTGATCTAATAGAATCATCATTTTATCATTGTTTCCCATCGTCCCTTAAGTCCCCCTTTACTACTTCTAGTTATTATTTCGATACGAAAAAATAACCTAATTCAAAAGATGAACTAGGTTAAATTTTTAAAATCGATTATGTCTCTTATAAGAATAGTCGTTGAATATCGTTCCATGTGACAACGATCATAAGTAACATTAATAGTAAAAAACCGATGACATGAACGAAACCTTCTTTTTGCGGATCGATTGGCTTTCCACGAACTGCTTCAATCCCAACAAACAGTAACCTACCTCCGTCTAAGGCCGGAAGTGGAACTAAATTAATAATTCCTAAGTTGATGCTTAACATCGCCGTCCACATTAAGTAATTAATAAATCCGGTTTGTACGATTTGATCTGTCGCATCGTAAATACCGACTGGTCCTGACAATAGTTCAATCGATACTTGACCAGTAATTAGTAAAATCAAGTTTTCTATAATTAGCTTTGTCGTATCGTATGTTATATTTACACCATAAACAATCGTTTTAATTAATGATTTCTCATAAGCAGGAAGGACACCGACTTGACCGATTGTAATCTTTTCTCCTGGTTCTTCCTCTATTACTGCTTCTTGTGGTGTAATGCGTAACATTTCTTCCATATCATTACGAGTAATAATTAATTCAATTTCATTGTTTGCATTTTGGCGAACGATTTCTGTAAACTCTATCCAATCACTCACCCGTTTAGAATCAACTTCTAAAATACGGTCTCCCTCGGTTAATCCCGCTTTTTCTGCCGGTGTATCAGGCATTACTTCTCCGATAATTGCTTTATCTGTCGGTACACCTTGGAAGAGACCAATGATAAAAAATATGACGAGCGCTAAAATAAAATTCATCATCGGTCCAGCAAAAAGCTGCATTGCTCGTTGACCGACAGATTTAGAAGCGAACTGACGGTCATAGGGAGCGATTTGTGTCTTAATTCCGTCCATGATAAAAAAAGCTTTACGGTCAACTTCATAACGCTTTTTTGTTTCCATATCTTCGGGAGCATATCCTTCGATATACAAATCGTGGTCTAAGTCGATTGAGTCCACTTCTAAAGGGTAGGAATTAGGGTACTTATCTTTTTCATTAACGATTATATGTTTTACTTTTCCTTCATCATTTAACTCGATCGCAATATGATGCCCAGGTTTTAATTCGATAATTTCCGGGTCTTCTCCCGCGACCCGTACGTATCCACCAATAGGCAAAATACGAATCGTGTATAAAGTCTCATTTCTTATGAAGGAGAAGATTTTAGGTCCAAAACCAATTGCAAATTCACGAACTAACATACCAGCCCGCTTTGCAAATATTAAATGACCCCATTCATGGACGAAGACTAACAGTCCAAACATAAAAATAAAAGCGATGACTGTATTCAAACAAAACACTCCTTTTTAAACTCCAATGAAAGGTTGAAGCATACGTTTACTAAACTTCTTCTTAAAATAATTGAAGCATCTGTAATAATAATAACACAAAAATAAAGCTATCAAGCCGATCTAAGACTCCACCATGACCCGGAAAGAGGTTGCCAAAATCTTTAATTTCATAAGCCCGTTTCATACTTGATGCGACTAAATCACCAATTTGTCCAAAAATTGATATTAAAAGAGCGATCCCATTTAATACAAAGAAGGATAGTCCAAGCGAATAAAAAATCTCAAAAACATTCGCTACAATAAGAGCAACAACTATTCCTCCGATTGCTCCACCAATCGTTTTGTTCGGGCTTATTGCTGGCCAAAGCTTTCGTTTGCCGAAACGTTTTCCAATAAAATATGCACCAGAATCCGTTGCCCAAATGACGAACAAAATAAATAAAAACAAATGTAAACCGAACTGACGAACGAATAACATATATTGAAAACTAAAGCCGATAAAAATTATTGCAAACAATAGACGACTTACATCGTTTACGGTAAATTTATTTTTAGAAAAAACGACCATTAATAATAAAATTAATAGGTAAAAAATAATTAGTCCTTTTGAGTCAATTGTAAACTTTGTAAAGGTGTAATCTTGTTGAAAATAAATAAAGCTCCATAAAAAGATAAAACTAAGACTAATTATAAAAAGATTTTCGATTTTAAACATTCGTATTAACTCAAATAATGCAATCGTTGCTAATAGATATACTGCAATAGCAAAAGGCCAACTACCATATAATATAATAGGGATTACGATTAATATTCCAATAAGCGCAGTAATGATTCGTTCCTTCATATATCATTCGACTCCTAATCGTAGGATACGCCACCGTATCTTCTTGTTCGAGTTTGATAATCATATAATGCTTGTTCAAACATTTCTTCTGTAAAATCTGGCCATAATTCATCAGTAAACCAAAACTCTGAATAAGCCGATTGCCATAGTAAAAAATTACTTAAACGTTGCTCACCACTCGTACGAATTATTAAATCCGGGTCACAAAAGTTGTTCGTATACAAATAGGTACTGAACAATTCTTCGGTAATATGTTCCTTTTGTAATTTCCCTTTTTCAATATCTGTAACCATACGTTCGACGGCAGTAATAATTTCGTTTCGTCCACCGTAGTTAAGAGCGAAGTTTAGTAATAATCCGGTATTATCCTTCGTCTTTTCCTTCGCATTTTGTACAGCTTCTTTCGTATGAGCGGGTAATGAATCAAGCGAGCCAATCATATTAACTTTTACATTTTTTTCGATGAGCTCAGGTAAGTAGACGTTTAAAAACATCTTTGGTAAACGTAATAAATAATCAACTTCATGTTTCGGTCGTTTCCAATTTTCTGTAGAAAATGCGTACATCGTTAAAATTTCTAAATTGTAACGTACAGCCGTGCGTACAATTCGTTGAACAACATCCATTCCTTCTTTATGACCAGCAACTCGAGGTAGACCGCGTTTATTTGCCCAACGGCCATTACCGTCCATAATAATTGCGACGTGTCTAGGTAGTTTATCGTCTATTAATGGTTCTTTGATTGTTTCTTTTATATCTGTTTCTTTATTATTGAAAAAAGGTAATTTAATCGACATGTTTCGTCCCCCAAAAGGAATATAAGCCTTTTATGTACATTATATATGCACGGTATGATAACGTTCATAAATAGCTCATCAATTTTCATTTAGTTAGTTTTTACACTCTTCATAAAGTATAATCGATTTGCCTTCATTATGTAAAGAAAACAATTAATTATTTATATAGCTATGCTTCTAGTAAAAGCGAAAGACCCTCTTTTCTTATGCTAATTAAGAGGGTCCTTGCTTAAGTATACTCTATACTTCCATAATTTCGTCTTCTTTTGCTTTTACAATCTCGTCGACTTCGGCGATATATTTGTCCGTTTCTTTCTGAACGAGATCTTCATTCGTCCTTAATTCGTCCTCCGTTAAAGCGCCGTTTTTTTCTAAATCCCGTAACCGTTCATTCGCCTCCCGACGAATGTTTCGAATTTGAATTCGGGATTCTTCAGCAAATTTACCGACGACTCTCGTCAATTCACGGCGTCGCTCTTCTGTTAATGGTGGAATATTTAAACGAATTACATTACCATCACTAGATGGTGACAATCCTAAGTCCGCTTTTAGAATCGCTTTTTCAATTTCGCCAATTGCAGACTTATCAAAAGGTGTAATAACGAGTAAGCGAGCTTCTGGCGCTCCGACTGTTGCGAGCTGGTTTAATGGCGTTTGAGTACCGTAATATTCGACATAAACACTATCAAGTAACGAAGGGTTCGCTCGCCCTGCTCTTACAGTTGCTAAATTTCGAGTTAACGCTTGAATTGCATCTTGCATTTTATTGTTCAGATCTTTTAAAATTTGTTGTGGCATATTTATTTCCCCCTTATCGTTGTACCAAGGGTCTCGCCTTGTACGACCCTTTTAATATTTCCAGATTCCGTTACAGAAAAGACTATTAATGGAATATCGTTATCCATACAAAGTGAGGAAGCAGTTGAATCCATTACAGCTAACCCTTCATTCAACATATCCATGTACGATAAATGATCGTACTTTTTAGCATTTTTATTAATTTTTGGGTCGTCACTGTAAACTCCGTCGACATTATTTTTTGCCATCAAAATGACATCCGCTTCAATTTCTGCTGCTCGTAATGCCGCGGTTGTATCTGTTGAGAAGTACGGATTACCTGTACCTGCTGCAAAAATTACAACGCGCTTTTTCTCTAAATGGCGTACCGCTTTTCGGCGTATATAAGGCTCTGCAACTTGACGCATCTCGATTGATGTTTGTACACGAGTAGGAATTCCAATCGCTTCTAAACTATCTTGCAATGCTAAAGAGTTCATCACTGTTGCTAACATTCCCATATAGTCAGCATTTGCACGTTCCATTCCCATCTCACTACCAACTCGACCACGCCATATATTACCACCACCGACAACGACAGCAATTTCTACTCCTAGTTCAGCTACTTCTTTAATCTCTTCTGCGATTGATTTTACAACTTTTGGGTCGAGGCCAAATCCTTTATCCCCGCTTAACGCTTCTCCACTTAATTTTAATACGATTCGTTGATAACGCGTTGTCATAGTAACCTCCAAAATAGCTGTATTATTCTAATTTATTATATCATTTAGAAATAGGGAACACCAACGTGTCCCCTAGTTCGTTTACTGTTTCATTTGGCTACGTACTTCTTCAGCGAAATCTTCTTCTTTTCTCTCAATTCCTTCGCCTACTTCGAAACGTGCAAATTCTTTAACTTTTGTATCTTCCTTTTCAACAAGTTTCTTCACAGTTGTGTCTGGATCTTTTACGAAGTCTTGTTCTAAAAGACAGATTTCTTCGAAGAATCGGTTCAGACGACCTTCAACCATTTTCTCAACGATATGCTCTGGCTTTCCTTCATTTAATGCTTGCTCTTTTAATACGTTACGCTCACGTTCTACCTCATCTTCAGCTACATCATCGCGAGAAATATACTTAGGATTAATTGCTGCAACGTGCATAGCGATATCTCTTGCTAACTCTTCATTTGAAGAATCTTCTAACAATACGAGTGCACCGATACGTCCACCCATGTGTAAATAGGAGCCGAATACGTCACTATCAGCTTTTGAAAGTACGACAAAACGACGTAATGTTAGCTTTTCACCAATTGTTGCGACCGCATTGTTTATTGTTTCTTCTACTGTTTCGTCTTTACCTTCCATCTGTTGTTGTAACGCTTCTTCCACTGTTTCAGGCTTTTTCGTTAAAAGATGGGTTCCAATTTCCTTTACGAGCTCTTGGAACGTTTCGTTTTTCGTTACGAAATCTGTTTCACAGTTTACCTCTACAAGTACTGCGTCGTTTCCGTCGATTGCAATGTAGGTTGTTCCTTCCGCCGCTACTCGATCTGCTTTTTTAGCTGCTTGTGCTGCACCGCTCTTACGTAAGTAATCAACAGCTTCTTCCATGTTTCCATTTGTTTCTTCGAGTGCTTTTTTACAATCCATCATTCCTGCGCCTGTTTTTTCGCGTAATTCTTTTACCATTTTCGCTGTAATAGCCATAATTTCATCCTCCTAAAAATTGAATCGAAACGCTTCTACCTTTAAAAAAGGTGATAATCGGTTGTTATCCCCTATTATCACCTTATTTCTTCTTCATTAGTCAGCTGATTCAGTTTCTTTAGTAGCCTCTTCTGTAGCTTCAGCTTCTACTTCTTCAGTTGCTTCTTCTGTAGCTTCTGCTTCAACAGCTTCTTCTTCAATTCCTTGCTTTCCTTCAATAATTGCATCAGCGATCGTTGATGTTAATAAACGAACGGCACGAATCGCATCATCGTTTGCAGGGATAATGTAGTCGATTTCGTCTGGATCACAGTTCGTATCGACAATACCAACGATTGGGATGTTTAACTTTCTTGCCTCTGCTACCGCAATATTTTCTTTACGTGGGTCAATTACAAAAACTGCATCCGGTAACTTGTCCATATCACGGATACCACCGAGAAACTTAAGGAGACGCTCTTTTTCACGAGTTAAATTAATCGTCTCTTTCTTAGGTAATACATCGAAAGTTCCGTCTTCTTCCATTTTTTCAATTTCATTTAGACGGTTAATACGTTTACGAATTGTTTTAAAGTTCGTTAACGTTCCACCAAGCCAACGTTGGTTCACATAAAACATTCCGGAACGAGTAGCTTCTTCCTGTACAGAATCCTGAGCTTGTTTTTTCGTTCCGACGAATAAGACGTTACCTCCATCCGCTGCAAGTTGTCTAACGAATTCGTACGCCTCTTCGATTTTTTTCACTGTTTTTTGTAAATCGATAATGTAAATACCGTTTCTTTCAGTGAAAATGTAAGGCTTCATTTTCGGATTCCATCGACGAGTTTGGTGACCGAAATGAACCCCCGCCTCGAGCAATTGCTTCATTGAAATAATTGACATGAAAATCCTCCTCTTGGTTTTTCCTCCACTTAACGCATCTTTATACATGACTGCCTTAGCAGCACCGATGTATAAATTGTTAAGTGTGTGTAATAGCAAATTTATTACCTTAATTAAGGTATCATAAAGCAGTTACTTTAGCAAGAAAATTATCTTTTTTATAAAAAGAAAAAACGAAGAATTTTCCATTGAAAAAACCTTCGTTTTATTCGTCCTGTTGATGATTTAATTTCGGTGTAATTTTAATAATAAATCGACTTCCGTTTTCCCTCGATTTAATTGTTTGGCTATCTCTTCGACAGTTTTTCCTTCACCTTGTAATTGCAATACTTTACTTTCTAGAGATGTTTCGACTTTATCCTCTTCTTGCGAAGGTGAATGGCGAAGCGAAAGCGCATCTTCGTTTTTCTGGTAGGCAACGTTCGATTCAAAGTTAGGAGTACTGGAGCTAATAGGTCTATGATACGTTACATTACGCCTTACTTTTTCCTCTCGAAGCTTCTGCTCTAACTTCGTATTTTCTTCACGAATTTCATCCATAAAGGAAGCAAGCACTTCTTCAAATTGTTCCAACTGTTCAAGTTTAGATTTTTTTAATTTTTCATGTAGATGATATATCGTAATGATTAGTAAAAGATGGATTAAAAAGCTAAGTAGTAATAAAAATGATGTCATTTGCTTCCCCTTCCTAGCCACTCCAATCGATACGCCTGCCGAGGTATGGATGTTTTATATCGGCATGGGTATACGTTCTTTTTCCTTGTTTCTTTTTTCTTTTTTCCCGCTTTTCTGCTTCGCGTTGGCGATCTTTTTCTTCATCGGTTACGTTCCGTTTTAATACACCTTCATGGCGATTTGTTTGATGACGTTTAATTACTTCTTCTCTTAGTTGTTGTTCTGTTAATGTTTCTTGAAACTGTTGACCTTGACGGGATAATTGTTCTTGCATCTTACCGGCATCTTGCGACCGTGGAATAGCTACTTGCATCTCAAGCGATCGTAATCCCATATTACCCCTTCCTTTTTTGTTAAAGTCCTTAGATGTCAAGTATCATGATGTCTTCAGTTTCGAATAACGATCTCATTCTTATCTGTAACAATTGTAACATCCATATATTCTTTGTCAATCTTCCGTTTATAACGCCCAAACTGGACAGTAACATTCGGATAAATTGTGTTTTTTACTTTTAAATACGCTCGATTTACATCACCTAATGAGGCATTAAGCGAAGCTAATTCGCCTTTAATTTCCTCGATTTGTTCTGTAGTTTTCTCAAGAGAGTATTGTAAACGTAGTATCGTTATTCTCGTTTTTTGATCAATTGTAGAGCGGTCGACGTTATCGTAATTTTTCTGTAGTTTTATTAATTTACTATAGTTATCTTTTGCTTTTTCTAATTCTTCTTCTAGTTCCCTTTGTCTTTCTAACAATTTGTAATCCATTCCAAAAGATAAGTTTGTTTTCGTATTCATTCGGTTACCGACACTATTGGCTTGAATTGCTCCACCAGCGGAAATAACCCCTCCAACGATATTACCTCGATTACAAATAATATCGTTTTGGGCAGTACATTCACTATGCATAATCGAATTTTCTACTAAGATATTGTTTTGCGCTTTCACAATCCCTTGATTTATATATCCGATTTGTACATCTTCTCCCGCTTCAATCTTTCCAGTTCCTAACCCGGCAATTCCTTCTGAGACCATTACTGTTCCATCAGCTATTATTGTTGCAGCTTCGACCAGGCCGAATATTTTAATATCACCGGAAGCTTTAATTGTAAAGCCAGTGGGTACGTCACCACGAATGATTACCGTGCCCGGAAAGTCAATGTTTCCAATTTTCATCGAAATACTTTCATTGACTTCATAAACATCTAACACATGTAGTCGTTTATTAATAACAGATACTTGTCCATCTACTTCTGCAAAAAACGACTGCGACGTATCATCGAACGTTACATTTTTTCCAGCACGTAAAAGGGCTGGCTTGCCGGGACGTGCTTTGATTGTAGTTCCGTGTACTGTTTTTCCGTCTTTTCCCTTTGTTGGTGGAGTAATGGTTGCTAGTTTCGCTTCTTTTGTTACGGTTGGTATGCGCATTACATCGCGAAAATCAAACGTTTCACCTTCATCTAGTTTACGTTCTACTTCTGTTGTTGCATCGAAGTGATAGGTAACTTCTCCCGGTTTTCCATCGACTCGGTCTCTACCTTCAGCTATTAATATTGGTAAATTAACGTTTGGGAAATCTTCGACAATTTTTTCGATTGCTTTATGACGAATACCGTAATTTATATTTTGGCTTTTTAAATAAGCTAATAACGATTCTTTCGTTAATTTTATTTCTTCTTCTGAATCCTTTATTAAGTCTGGATTTCTAAAAGAAAGCGATGCTTGTAAACGGTCTGGTGTTACATCGATTTTAAATAGTTCCTTTAGGGATTTCACAATTTCACTCCTTTTTAAAGGAAAGTTTACATTATGTTAACTTCGATAAAATATTACGTAACTTAAATATTGCTTGTTTATGAATTTGAGATATACGTGAAGTTGTTAAATTTAATATTTCACCTATCTCAGTTAAAGTTAATTCCTTTTCATAAAAGAGACTAATAACTAACTGTTCATTTTTATTTAATGATTTTATTTGTTCAACTAATTCCTCAGTTAGTTCGTTATAAACCATATGTTCATCTGGAGACATTGCTTCTTCGTCTTCAATCATATCAGCTATTTCCGTATCTTGGTCATCTTCATTTATCGATACAGTAGCATCTAAGGAAAGAATATTGGCAAAGAGCGCATGGCTCATCGATTCTTCTACTTCTTTGGTTGCAATCTTTAATTTATCAGCAATTTCTTTCGCTGTCGGTGTACGTTGTAACTGTTGTTCTAAAGTTTTCATAGCACTTTCGATTTGTTTCGTTTGTTCGCGTAACGAACGGGGGAGCCAATCTTCCCGTCTTAATCCATCGATAATCGAACCTCTTACACGAATTGTTGCATATGTCGAAAACTTCAAATTTCTCCCTGGTTCAAACTTTATTAACGCATCGTATAAGCCCATTAGTCCAAGGCTACGTAAATCATTTCGATCAAAGCTTTGAGGGATATGACTTGCTACACGTTCTACGTGATAATCGACAATATACATGTAATGTGCGATTAAATCGTTCGCGATATTTTCATCTCGACCTTCTAACCACTCATCCCAAAGTTGTTCGACATTTTCGACTTGAGAAGCGTTCATCTTTATACCCCCTATCCGAAACAATTTACACCGAAATTAAATATATTTTTCCCCTTCGTTTACTGTCCGAATTTTTAATTTAGTCGTTGTAGGGTCAAACTCGATCGTTCGCCCTTTGTTTCCTCCAGTATCAGAGCTGATAATGGGAATATGATGTTGTTTTAATCGTTCTTTTACAGCTTCGACGTTTCGTGGTCCGATACGCATCATTTCAGAGCTTGATTGGAATTGAAACATTTGCGCTCCGCCGGCAATTTTTGCTTTTAATTGACTTTTTCGAGCACCCATAACGACTAATCGATCGATTAACGCATCGATTGCTGTATCGGCATATTTGAATTTATTAAATTCATTTTGTCGTGTTAAACTCGAATCCGGTAACATCACATGAACTAGGCCGGCTACTTTTTTGAATTGATCATAGATGACAACACCGACGCATGAACCCAATCCCGATGTCCTTATCTTGTTTGGCGCTTCGACAACATTTAAGTCGGCAATTCCAACAGTTACAACCGTCATCATACTTTTCATAGGTCTATACCTAATGCAGCAAACAATTTTGGAATTGATTCGGGGTCAGGTAAAAGTAGAAAATGTCCATGCGCTGCACTATCTTTATCATTACTAGTAATTTGCGTATCGATTAAAATAGCATAATCCGAACTTCGCGATAATTCTACTAAACCTGTAACGATTGTTGCCGCTGCCATATCAATACTCAAATATGGAATCGTCGTTTTCATACGTAAGCTCGTAAAGTCTGCCATTGCCGATAAATACGAACCATTTAAAATATTAGCTACTTCTTGCAAAACAGAAACAGCCATCTGATTTGGTTCCCCATTTTCCATAATCTTCGTTAGATGGTTATTTGTCATTTTACTAACTAGATACTCCGCTTCCTCCAGCGTTAAAATAAAGTATACCGTTCCAGTGACTTCCCCTTCAAAACGGAAAAAAATCGATACGACAAGACGCTCAGGACCTCCGATAATTTCCATCATTTCATTGATTGTGACGACTTTAACTGAAGGTACTTCCATCTTCACTTGTTTGTTAATTAACTCAGACATCGAAGCTGTCGCATTACCTGCTCCAATATTGCCAATTTCCCTTAAGACGTCTTTTTCAAAGTGGGATAAGTTTTTCGTTTTCATTTTACATCAATCCATTGTTTTCATTTCTTCAATCTCTTCATCTACTATTACTTTATTTAAATCGAGTAAGATAAATAAACGTTTGTTCATTTTGACAACGCCATCGATAAATTCCGTCACTTCTGTATCAATTGTTTCCGGTGATGGCTCAATTTGGTCCTTATTAATATCGATTACGTCGTTTGCACTATCGACGATAAAACCGACAGTAATATCTTCAATATTTACGATGATAATCCGAGTTTGTTCATCAAAATCGATTGGGTTATTTTTAAATTTTTCTTTTAAATCAATGACTGGTGTAACAACACCACGTAGATTGATAACTCCCTTAACATAACTTGGTGTGCTCGGTACCCGTGTAATCGGTAAGATTCGTTCAATCGACCCTACCGATTCCACAGGGATCGCATATTCTTCATCATCGAGTTCAAAAACAATATATTTATCATCAATTACTGTTGCATCAGCCATCTTTTCTCCTCCTTTATATAGATTGTTTATTTTATTAACGCATTACTATCGACGATTAGAGCTACTTCTCCATCACCTAAAATCGTTGCCCCAGAAATTGCAAATACGTTCGTTAAATAATTACCTAATGATTTTAAAACAACTTCTTGCTGTCCGATAAAGGAATCAACGACAAGACCGGTTAATTTATTTCCTTTTCGAATAATAACTACCGAGACATATTCATCATCGTTTTCTTCTTTTTGTGGAACTTCGAAAATATCATTTAAATATGCTAAAGGTACGATATTACCACGGAAGTCAATTACTTTATTATCGTGGGCTTTATATATTTCTGACTTTTTCAAAATAGCTGTTTCGATAATTGATGAAAGAGGAATTGCATATTTCTCTTTCTGTAACTCTACTAGTAAAACTGAAATAATAGAGAGTGTTAATGGTAATTGAATAGAAAAGACAGAACCTTTTCCTTCCTCGGAATCGATCGTCACATTCCCACCTAACGATTCAATTGTCGTTTTTACGACATCAAGCCCTACACCTCTTCCAGATACATCCGAAACTTCTTTATTCGTTGAAAAACCACTCATAAGGATCAGTTCATAAATTTGTTGGTCGCTCATCACATCGCCCTCTTGTGGCGTTATAAGACCACGTTCTATCGCTAAATTCTTAATGGCATCGCGATTAATTCCAGCACCATCGTCTATAATTTCTACGAAAACATGGTTTCCGCTATGATAAGCTTCTAATGTTATTTTTCCTTTTCGTGGTTTTCCTTTCTTTAATCGTTCTTCTGGTGGCTCAATACCATGGTCGACAGCATTTCGAATTAAATGAACGAGTGGATCGCCAATTTCATCGATTACTGTTCGATCTAGTTCAGTTTCCGCACCGATAATTTCAACTTCTACTTCCTTATCTAGTTCTCTTGCTAGTTGACGAATCATTCGTGGGAAGCGATTAAAGACAGTATCGATGGGTACCATTCGCATCGTCAAAATAATATTTTGTAAGTCGCTAGAAACCCGGGACATTCGCTCGACCGTTTCTTGAAGCTCACTATTACGTAAATCCATCGAGATTTGTTCTAATCGTCCACGGTCAATTACTAACTCTTCAAACAAATTCATTAAAACGTCTAATCGCTCAATGTTCACGCGGATTGTTTTTGTCGGTGCTGCTCTCATCGATGTTGTTGCCGTCTGCTTAGATGTCTCTGTTTCTGTTTTTTGCTTTTGTTGTGACTGGGCTTGAGCCACAATTTCGTCTTCAGCTTTCTCCTGTTTCTTTTTATAGGCGTCTAAAGAAAACTCTTCAATCTCGACCTTAGTAATCTCGGAAACTTTTAAAATTTTAGCTTTAATCTCTTCCGTCGGTGCTTCTGTTACGTAAATTAATTTAAAAGAATAGTCAAAATTTTCTTCTTCTAAGTCACTTACTGGTGGGTTTGAATAAATGACTTCTCCGTGTTTTTCTA
This sequence comes from uncultured Pseudogracilibacillus sp., assembly GCA_937960785.1. GTDB lineage: Bacteria > Bacillota > Bacilli > Bacillales > Amphibacillaceae > Pseudogracilibacillus. Next base: position 5,223 of record CALGOZ010000077.1, on the reverse strand, counting down.
ATACATTAAAAACCATATATACCCGTGCTGCTTTTAAAAGAGAATCTTCATTTAATTCGACCATTATTTCATAACATGCGAAACCTTGTTCTAGAGCTTGTTCGATAATTGTTACTTGGAACTCATCAATCTCGACCATTAATTCATTATCTGACGTTACTTTTGAAGAAGATTCTTCTTCGCCAGATTCAGTTAAGTCGACACCACGCTCTATTTGATCGAGACGTTCTACAATTTCGGTGACATCACGTTTTCCGTCACCACCGTTTGCTATGTCACTTACCATTTCATTTAAATGGTCTACAGCACGAAATAAGTCGTCCATCATTTCTGTCTTTACGATTACCTTGTCATAACGAATGGCATCGAATACGTTTTCTAGCTTATGGGTCAAATTTGCTAAATCATCAAATCCCATCGTAGCTGCCATCCCTTTTAAAGTGTGGGCTGCGCGGAAAATTTCTTCGATAATCGACTTTTCTTCAGGAGTCTTTTCTAACTCAAGCATTTGCTCATATAGTATGTCTAAATGCTCTGTACTTTCATCGATAAAAATGTCGAGATATTGTGTATTTTCCATTTTAAATCCCTCTTTCCATTACGTAATGTAAAATTACTTTTCCAATATGCTCTAGACGACTTACCTCGGTTACATAGCCAGTTTGTAAGGCTGCACGGGGCATTCCATGAATAATAGCTGTTTCCTTCGACTCTACAATAACGATTGTCTCTTTATCTCTTTCTTTCATTTTTTCAATACCTAGGGCTCCATCTTTACCCATACCCGTTAAAATGATGGCAATTTTTTTAATTTGCTCTAATACGGCTATCGATTTAAATAAAATATTAACCGAAGGTCGGTGACCGTCTCTTACATCTTCCTGATAAATTTCAATATGACAATCTTCTGTAATTGCCATATGATAATCTCCTGGTGCGATATAAGCAGTTCCAGCTTGTAAAACTTCACCGTCGGAAGCTTCCTTTACCCTTATATCACAAATTTCGTTCAATCGTTTTGCTAACGATTTTGTAAAACCACTTGGCATATGTTGAACAATTACAATCGGTGCTGGGAAGTTTTCGGGAAGTTGTTTTAAGACGGTTTGCAATGCTTTAGGACCGCCCGTTGAAGTGCCTATTGCTACGATAAAGTCAAAGGGGTATTTTGGCACTTTTTTACGAGTAGTTCTTTGTTTAGCCGGAGTGGCTGACAGATGCTTCCTTTGTTTGCTTCTTTTTATAACAGATTTATTAATTCGATTCGGAGTAAGTACATTCGTGATTTTTTTAAATACATCTTGTACGTAAGCATCGTCTTCAAGTCGTTCGCATACGATAAAATCACTCGCTCCATTCGTAATAGCATACACTGTATGGGCCGTATCATTAACCGAACGGCTCGATAAGACGATGATTGGAAGTGATAATTTCGCTTTTAATTCACTTACGATTTGTTTGTTTTCTTTTATGTATTTTACATCTAGCATGATTAGTTGAGCCGTGTTTGCTTCTCTTTGCGATTCTATAATTTGTTTTAAATTGACCTGCTTTGTGAGGACCTTATATCCAATCGATTCAATTAGTTCGGTTAATTTGTTTATATAAACGGTCGGCTCTGCAATCATCAGTACTGCCTTTTCTTGTATATTCCTCACCTCACTAGTAAAAAACGTTTTAATCGATCAACGAACGTAGCTCTTTGTACGCTGTCTTCTCCATCACCTTGACCTAAGTATCGTTCAACGATTAAACGCATTGCTCGGGAAACTGTCGCATTATTCTTCATTAATATATACGGTATTTGACGGCTCACTGCTTTCGTCACAATCGAATCGTAAGGTAGTACACCTAATTCTATAACTTCCTTTTTTAAAAATTGTTTCGTCACTTGACTGAAACGGTGTAACATCTTGGTTCCAGAACGAATTGATTCACTACGATTCATTAGTACATAGATTGGCAAGGACTGGTTTTCTTTAACGATATGTTTGATCATACTATAAGCATCGGCTATAGAAGTTGGTTCCGGAGTTGTAATTAAGAAGACTTCATCACAAGATAAGATAAAGGCTAGACTCGACTTTGTAACTCCAGCTCCTAGATCAAAAAATATATAATCGTAATCTTTTGTTAGCTGTTCATACTCGGAAAAAAAGTAATTTAACTTTTCCGCATCTAATTCTAGCAAATCGTTAAATCCAGTCCCTCCGGCGATAAAGGATAGACCTTTTGGACCTATCTCTATCATATCATGAATAGGTAAAAATTCCTCAAAAAAGTTCGCAATAGTATACGTAGGTTGTTGTCCAAGCAAAATATCGATATTTCCCATACCGATATCAAGGTCAAAAATTAAAACTCGCTTACCTTGCTTTTGTAGTTCAATTGCAAAATTTAATACGGTAGAGGATTTGCCGACACCGCCTTTACCACTCGTTACAGCAATCGTACGACATTGATGTTCGTCCTTATATCGCATCCGATTACGTAAAGTTGTTGCTTGGTCAGTCATTGTCATACCCTCTTAGTAAAAAATCTGTAATTACTTTTTCATTCGGTTCTACTAAATCGTCTGGTACATTTTGACCATTCGTGAGGTAGGCGATATCAATTCGCTCTTGTAATGGCAGGTTAAGCAAGCTACCGTACGAATCGGTTTCATCGAGCTTTGTGAATATAACCCGATGAATATCAAGTTGTTTAAATTGTTCATATATATCTATAATATCCGTCGTTTTAGCAGTTAAAGCTAGTACTAAAAAAGTATCTGTCTGTTCTTCAGGTATTGTAATAAATTCCTTTAATTCATTAATGTATTGATTTTCACGATAGTTTCTGCCAGCTGTATCGACGAATATTAAATCATAGGTAGCAAACTTTTGTAATGCTTTTTTATAATCTTCTTTTGAATATACAACTTCTAAAGGAACATTTAGTATTGTTGCATAGGTCTTTAATTGCTCGATTGCAGCAATTCGATATGTATCAGCGGTAATAAAAGCGACGGATTTATCCTGTTGTAACATCGTTTTTGCAGCTACTTTAGCGATTGTAGTCGTCTTACCGACACCGGTCGGGCCGACGAACTGTAATACTTTCGTATCTTCATGAACCTTCATAAAAGGCAGAGAAGATAGCCTGGCTTCAATTTCTTCCCGTAACAAATCTTTTATTAGCTTCCGATCAAGGTCTTGTTGTTCGGTTTCCTCTTCTAATCGTTCTACAATTGAACCAGCGATAGAAGGTTCGACCTCTTGATTACGTAAATAGTTGTACACATGTTGTAGTAGTGGTGGAAACGTTGCTTCTGATTGTCTTGATTGTTTTGCTAAAATCGATTGCAAGTATTTAATTTCCTCTAAAATTTCCGCTTCTTTCGTATTTGTATTCGTCGCCTTTTGAACCGGGCGATCGATTTTACGGTCAGGAAGCGGATGCTGGTTCTTTAAAGTGGTTTTTGGCTTCGTCGCTGTTTGTAGCGAATCATCTAACATTGCCATTACTTCAATTTGTTTACGACGAAACAGACCAAAAATTCCCGGTGATTTAATTTCTTTACTATTTAAAATAATTGCGTCTTCTCCTAGCTCATTTTTAATTTGTTTCATCGCCTCTGGCATTGATTTAGCGACGAACTTTTTTATTTTCATGCGACATCCACCACCCCAATGCTTTGAATTTGAACGTTCGGTTCTAACTCATTGTACGATAAGACCGCTATATTCGGTAAAGTTCTTTCGATTAGTTGTTTTACATACATACGAATTGCTGGTGAACATAATAGGATAACATTCTCATATTGTAACGATGCTTGTTCTACTTGTTCGTGAATATTGTTAACGATTGTTTGTTGTGTTTCCGGGTCTAATGCTAAATAATTACCATGCTCAGTTTGCTGAATATGATTCATGATTACTTCCTCAACTTGCTGTGAAATTGTAATTACGTTCAACGATTCGTTGTCGGAAACGTATTGTTTCGTAAGTTGAGCCGATAAAGATTGACGTACGTATTCAGCTAATAAATCAGTATCCGTCGTCATTTTTCCATAATCAGCTAACGTTTCAAATATTACTGGTAAATTTCGAATCGATACATTTTCCTTTAAAAGTTTAGCTAAAACTTTTTGAACATCACCAATTGATAAAGGATCTGGTGTTACTTCTTCAACTAAAATAGGATAGTCTTCTTTTAAATGGTCGATTAATTCTTTTGTTTCTTGGCGTCCAATTAATTCATATGCATGTCGTTTCAAAACTTCGGTTAAATGTGTAGATACGACAGATGGCGGATCTACAACCGTATAACCGAACATTTCCGCTTCATCTTTGACATCTTCACTTATCCATTTTGCTGGAAGGCCAAATGCCGGCTCCTTTGTTTCAATACCTTCGATTGAATCATCGTCAATATCAGGAGTCATCGCAAGGAAATGGTCGAGGAGTAATTCGCCTTTTGCTACTTCATTCCCTTTAACCTTGAGACGATATTCATTCGGTTCAAGTTGAATATTATCACGGATTCGTACAACTGGAATCACGACTCCTAATTCGATCGCTAATTGACGCCGAATCATAACGATACGGTCGAGGAGGTCTCCCCCTTGACTTGCATCGACTAACGGTATTAAAGCATATCCGAATTCGAACTCTATCGGATCGACACTTAATAAGTTGATCACACTTTCGGAATCTTTCATCTTCTCACTTTCTTCTTCGTCAATTTCCTCTTCAGCTACTGGAACTTCTTGCGCATGGCGAGTGAGTAAAAATCCACTTAAAGCTAAAAAAGCCGCAATCGTTGTCGTTAAGAAAAAGTTTATAGGCGTAAACCCTAGTAAGAAGATAGTACCAGCTGCAATGAACAATAATTTTGGATATTGAAGCAATTGGTCTGTTACATCTGATCCTAAATTACCTTCTGTCGTTACCCTAGTCACAACGATACCAGTAGCTGTTGCAATTAAGAGTGCTGGGATTTGGCTCACTAATCCGTCACCGACAGTAAGACGCATAAACGTATGAATCGCTTCATTAAAAGACATATCCATTTGAACCATACCGATAATAAGTCCGAACATAATATTAACAAGTACGATAACGATTCCGGCAATTGCATCTCCTTTTACGAACTTAGATGCCCCGTCCATCGAACCGTGGAAATCAGCTTCATCTTCTACTTTTTGTCTTCTTTCTCGTGCCTCTTGTTCAGATATTAAAC
>CALGOZ010000076.1 GCA_937960785.1 uncultured Pseudogracilibacillus sp. | reverse complement strand
CGATTGGCTGAATATGGTTTTACCTCAATGAGTGAGGGTACGATCTATCCACTTTTGTTACGTATGCAACGGGAGGAGCTTGTTACCTCTCAAATGAAAAAGTCAACAGCAGGTCCTCGAAGGAAATATTACTATTTGACCGGAAAGGGAAAAGAGGAGCTTGAGGATTTTATAGTTCGATGGGCGAGACTGGAGAAAAATGTGAATAACGTTTTACGTAATCAAAAGGAGAGTAAATAAGAATGTTATCAAAGAAAAGTGAACAGTTTTTAGATAATTTAAGGACTTACTTATTAGCGACAGGTAAGAATGAAAAAGAAGCGGTGGAAATTGTAGAGGAATTAAGGACCCATTTAATGGAGGCTGAAGCAGAAGGGAAATCTATCGAAAAAATTATCGGACAGTCACCAAAGGAATACATGGAATCTATTTCAAAAGAACTTGAGTTTGACGGAAAGCAAGCCCTCCTTAGCGTATTCATGATTATTTTAGGAGCTTTATCACTTTTTATTTTACCGGATATCATTAGAGGAGGTATTACGTTCTCCCTCTTTAAACTGTTAGTAGTACTTGGAATTTTTCTTGTAGCAATTGTCTTTATTATTTGGTCTGTTCGTAAAATTTCACGTGATAACTTATCTGAGCGAAAGGCAATGGTCTATATCATTCCGACTGGTGTTTTTCCCTTTATTGGAATGTTAGCAGTCTACCTGTTAGAAGGGAAAATTCATAGTCCCATGTTAACGATTGAAGGGGTGCCTCTTTATATCCTTGGAATACTGATTCTGATTTTTCTCATTGGAATTTCAATATGGTCCAGGTCTTGGATTTTGATTTTTGGGATGATGGTACTTGCTTTACCGGTCTTGGCCCAAAGAATCTTTCAACTTTCTGACCTTGTGACTGCCTATATCTTAATAGGTTCCTTGTTTATATATGGATTATCGACTTGGCTATGGAGTAAAAAAGAGAAGGCAAAATAGTCTTCTCCCGAGTGAAAGTAGGCTAAGAATAAGCAGAAAAAGAGCAGTTGGAATTTTCTCACCAACTGCTTATTGTCCTTTATGCGTCAAGGTAATGTGATTAGAGAACAAAATAATTAGGATCAAGCAGGCGCTTAGTCCAAAGATATAGAGCCAGGAAAAGTTAGAAGATAGGAAGGTCTCGTTCCAGTAGAGCTCTACCCCTAGGTCACTAAGGAGAGCTTGATAGACATCTTCTGGAAGCACTTCTTGAAAGGAAAGCAATATTTCGTCTAAGAAAGAATTCCGTAGTAAGACAGCTGCCTGAGTTGTTGGGAAGGCAATGATGATTTTTTGGATATAAGCTGGTAAAAAACCGATTGGTACATAAATTCCTGCCAAAAAGCCAATCAAGGTACCTACAATTGTTGATAAACCATTAAAGGATGCCATCGTCGGCAGTTGAGCAACAATTAGATAAAATAGGAGTGTGTGCATAAGCAGGCTGAAAAAAAGCACTCCCATGAGAAAGAAGGAAAGGTCGATTTTCACTCCTAGACTAAAGTAGGCATAGATATAACCGAAGATGAATAGAAGGGTCGTTAAAATACAGCCGATGAAAAAAGCATATCCGATGTAGGAATAAATTAAGGTACTTCGCTTGATTGGAGCCATAAGTAGGTCCTCGTCCCTTTTACTCACTTTATCTTCTATGAATTTACCTAGGGCACCAAGGGGGGTAGTTGCACTGGTCACTGCAAGAACCCCTGCGAACATCCATAAAAAGGTAAAGCTCTCGCCTTCGTCCAAGTCCGTTAAATTAGCGGAAATCGTTTCAGCCAAAAAGAGAATATAGAGTAAAATAATAATTAAGACAGATAAAACAGAAAAGAAAACATTTGCCTTATCCTTAAAAAATAATTTCGTATGCCGCACAAGTAAGGGGAACATCCCATCTACCTCCTCTTTATTTGTTTCGTTACAGATAGAAACACCTGTTCTAGGCTAGATCTTCCAATCGAAAAGTTTTGAATTGAAGCTTCAACTTCTTTCAAAATAGGGATAGCGTCTGTTGTTTTTTCAAGGGGGAGGACAAGGAGCTTATCTTCAATTTGAAAGGGGTAACCCCCGGCTACTAACTTTTCTATTACCCGATTAACTTCCAAAGGCTCTAGATGAAGACTTGTCTGGGCATATCGTTCTTTCAGTTCTCTTGGTGTTCCTTCTACTTCAATTTTTCCCTCATGCATGATTAGCACGTAATCAACTTCTTCTGCTTCCTCAATATAGTGGGTCGTTAATAAAATTGTTAAGCCCTTTTCTTTTTGTAGCTTATTTAAAAACAGCCAAAATTCTTCTCTTGACTCAGCATCAAGCCCAGTTGTCGGTTCATCTAAAATTAAAAATTTCGGTTCATGTAAAAGGGCTCGAATAAGATCTGTCTTCCGCTTTTCTCCGCCTGAACACTTTCCGTACAAGCGTTTCCGCTTATCAGCTAGACCAGTCAGTTCGAGGAGTTGCGCGATTTGTTTTTGGGCTTTCTTTCGTTTGATTTGATGAAGTTTTGCCCGAAGCATAAGGTTTTCTTCAATTGTGAGTTCGTTATCTAAACGGTGGGACTGAAAGACAACCCCGACTGCATCTTGAGCTTCTTCTTCTAAAAATTGAATATCACCTTGGTCCGGTTTTAAAAGGCCTGTAATCATGTGAATGACCGTAGATTTCCCTGCTCCGTTTGTGCCAAGTAAGGCAAAGGTGGAGCCTTTTGTAATATGGAAGGAAATATCTTGGACCGCCTGGACATTAGTAAAAGATTTACATAAATGCTTGACTAATAACATGGAAAGATTCACCTCACTTAATGAAGGTCTTTTCTTTGTTCATTTCTCCACTTTGCAATTTGTCTATTCATTTGTTTCGTTTCCTTTTGAAGTATAAACATGTAAATTAATGTAATAATCAAATAAATTAGCGTAACAAGACCAAGAATAGTAATAAAATAGATACCTTTACTTGGAACAAATTGAATAAGAATTCCAATGAAAAATACAATAAAGGAAAGTCCGATGATGCTAATAAAAGTTCTTAAAATAAAGTGCTGAATGGATAGACGATTAATGATGAAAATATAAAAAGTACAAAGGGCACTGGAAACTGCGAGTAAGAAAACATATTGATTATTAAACTCTGGAAGATGGGGTGAAAAGCTTGAATAAAGGGACAGAATCAATGTTGTAATCGTAAACGTCGTAGCGAATAAAATAAACCAGTTACGCATTGTACATCCCACCTTTTTCAAATAATTTCTTAAATTGCTTTCGATAATGCCTTGTGACAATTAGCTTTTCACCAGTTTCTAAAGTGATATCATAACGGCTATTCAACAAGGCCTTCACTGAATAAATGAATCGCGGGTTCAGTATCGTTTGTTTATTAATCCGAACAAATTGATAGTTTTCAAGTAACCTTTCTAGTTCATACAGGGGCCGATTATCTTCATAAATTTTATCTTTCGTATAGAAAAATGTTTTCCTTTCGATGCTTTCGATATAAACTACCTCTAATATATTTAACTGTAGGAATTCTGAGCCGTTTTGAATTGATAGTGTATCGGAAAACTGACGAATCATTGTCATTAATTGATCAATTTTTTCGGAATGACTTGGGGCCTTAATAATAATTTCAGTCTTCTCGTAGGCTTTATTTACATCTAGTTTCAAATCCATTGACTCCACTCCTTTTTCATCATCTTCAGTATATATGAAAAAGAAACCTGGCAGAAGATTATTTACATCACCTACACAAAGGGGCTCATAAGATGCAGTTCTCGGAAAGCCAAGGTCAATGACAGAGGGAGGAAAGGAAGGGGTCTTGTAGTTTTAGGAGCCGAGCTAGCTTGTAATTACTTTAAATAGTGTAGGTTTTTATTACCTATTCTAGAATCTTTTAAACGACATTAGACACTTTTCAAAATAATAAGCGCTTGAATGTTCCAGCGCTTATGGATCTTACTTTATTATGAGGTGGGCTTAGTATTTAATAGGTAAAAGTTGATCAAAAATTTGCAATTCCTAGCCAAATAGCGGTCGAAAAAGCTAAAAGGAGGAGACGTTTTTCTACTGTGGTTATTGACACAACATCTTCGGTATCCATTTTAGCCACTTGAAGTAAACTATAGAGGAGGAGAGGTCCCGCTCCGAGGGCTCCGAAGGGCCGAGTAAAGCTGATCCAAAGAAGTAACAAAGCTACAAAGGAAAAGTAAAGGTAACAAGGTAGTTTTGTTCCTTTGTCACCGAAGGTATCCTCTGCCCAGACAACGGTAGTTTGCTTGACTGGATGTGCCTGACGATCAGCAAGGCGATCGGGGATATGATGAACCATTACCCAGGCCATACAGAAAAGAGCATTGACGGACGCGTTTTGCCACGCCCATAGTGGGATTCCGTCAAGAAGTATCCAGGGTGCTGCAATGCCTAAGAAAAGCATAGTCGGAAAAAGACTAAACCATTCCCCAGCAAAAGGATAGTAAGCAAGCTGAAAAGGTCTTGCTGAATAAGAAATAGCACCCCACAGTCCTACCCCAGTTAAAATTGCCAGCTCTCTTTGGCCAAAATAGAGGAAACCTCCGATACAAAGGAGTAAGATTATACTGGTTAAAGTACTTATATGGCGAAGCACCTGGAGAGACATATTACCAGTTTGTAGTACCCTACTTCCTCCCGAAAGGATCCCAGGACTAAGCTCGTCGGTTCCAGAATAGTAGTCCGTTAAATCGTTTAAGGAATGGGTTAAAAATCCGTGAACGATTAGCGCACCTAGGAAAAGGACCGTAGCGACAGTAGTGACACTCATCGCAGATAAATCATAGTGAAAATAAAGAGGCAAGATACTTGAAAAAATAGTAGCCAAACTTGAAGAGACGACAGCTACAATTCGCACAAGCATACTTATCCCCTTTATACTAATACTTGCTTGTGATGGAATGATAGTAATCCCTACCTTCTTAAAAGATGTGTAATTCAATTACGTATAGTATGGATTTTCTTCTTCTTTTTATAATAAAGCTTTTAAAGATCTGTTATAAATACATTTTAAATTAAATCCGAAAATTGGGGAATGAAGTTTTAATCAAATGCTCCCTTAAATTTAAAAGTAAGAATAAGAAAGAAATTGAACGTACAAAAGTGCGTATGGTTATTTTTATGAATGATTTAGTTTTCGAGAAACTTATAAGGTCTTCTTTTGGTTGTCCCTTAAATTAGATGTCTCTCAGGTAGGAGTTTATATCGGAAGGAACTAACAAGCGCATAAAAAGTCCACCATAGGAAAAATAATAATCAAAAGATAACTTACCGATTATTTAGCTACCATTTGACAAACCGAGCATAGTTCAGTAGGATATGTAACCATGTCATTCATTTCGACATAAATTTAATTACACTGAAGGAGAGTTTGAGTGTTTACTAAGGAAGCAGAACGAATGAAAGTTGATTACCCAGTATTTATAATTAGTGGAGGCCTTTTATTACTTTTTATTATTGTTGGATTTATTAACCAAGACTTAGTAACAAATGTCGTTAATGTATCTTTTGATTTTTCGGTGAAATATTTTGGTGGCTTTTATCAATTTATTTTACTCGGTACTTTTTTTATTGCGTTGTACTTAGCTTTTTCAAAGTTTGGATCTATCAAATTAGGGAAAATGGACAAGCCTGAAATGGGAACCTTTGAATGGATATCAATTATTATGTGTACATTACTTGTAGCAGGTGGAGTATTTTGGGCTGCTGCAGAACCTTTATCCCACTTCATTCATACACCCCCTTATGTCGAAGGAGTTGAATCTGGTAGGCCTGAAGCGGTCGTTCCAGCCCTTGCAGCGAGTTTTGTCTTAGCCTGGGCGATTTTAGGAACATTAGGAACGATTGTGTTAATGTATGCTCACTACCATGAAGGCGCTCCTTTAAAACCCCGACCATTGCTATATCCTATCTTCGGTGAAAAAATACTTAAAAATAGTGCATTAGGCTCCTTCGTCGATGCCTTCTCTATTATTTCAGTTGCCGCAGGTACGATTGGACCGATTGGATTTCTTGGATTACAAGCTAGTTATGGATTAAGCGATTTATTTAATATATCGGATACGTTAATGATGCAAATATTTATTATCGTTTTATTAGTCGTTGCTGCAGCGATATCGGCTGCTTCAGGAGTGCATCGTGGTATTCGAATTTTAAGTACGTATAATGTCTATTTAGCACTATTTTTAATGGCTACCCTATTAATTATTGGACCTACATTGTTTATTACAAATTCCTATTTAGAATCTTTCGCAACATATATAGAAAATTTTCTTACACTAAATACGTATCAGGGCGACGAAGCCTGGTTAAGCGGTTGGACAATCTTTTTCTTCGCTTGGTTTTTAGGTTATGGACCGATGATGGTTATTTTTGTCGCTAGAATATCTCGAGGACGTACAATTCGTCAATTAGTAACGGCAGTAGCGATTGTTGCACCGGTAATTTCAACTTTTTGGTTCACTGTCGTTGGTGGAACGGGTATATTCCAAGAGCTAATGAATCCTGGTGTTATTTCAGGGCCTCTAAATGCAAATGGACCTCCAGCTACGATGATTGCGATTACCGACCAATTGCCCTTTGGAACAATCCTTGGTTTTCTATTTATTATCGCAACAATTATCTTTGTCTAAACGACTACCGATTCGATGTCGCTTACGATGTCAATGGCGATTACTCAGTGATCCTTCAAAATTATTACGTGTGTTTTGGGCGTTATTAATGGGAGCAGTAGCTGTGCTATTGTTAATAATTGGAGAAGATAGCGTCAACTCTTTACAATCTTTTATCGTTGTAACAGCAGTTCCGGTGTTCTTTTTAATGCTTACGACTTTTTGGACTGCACCAAAGGTATGTAAGGAAATGGCGAAGGAACAACAGATTGGAAATTAATCGTTTGCTTTAATAAAAAAATAATAATTAAAATTTTATATGAAATATAAAGATAGGGATGGGACTCGTTAAAATTCTTCATCCCTTTCAATTTTCAACCAATTAGAAGTTGATAAATAAAAAGCCTCATCTGTTAAAAGAAAGGGTAAGATGAGGCTAAAATTACTTATTTTATATTTCTTTTTTGTACATTTACTACGCGAGTACCTGATAATGTATCTTTCACCGGGCAATATTTTTCAACGTGTTTGATTAAGGCTTCGACTTTCTCTTCTGGTGAAGGAGAGTCGATATGAATTGTATAGCGGATTTCTTCGTATCCGACACGTGCATCCGGATTAACACCTAAAAAGCCGTCCGGATCTAAATCACCTTCTAGTTCAACCTTCACATCCTTGATTTCAACGTCGAAATTCTCTGCAAACGAGATGACAAGGACGTTAATGCATCCGCCAAGGGCTGCCAAAATATACTCGACTGGATTCGGCCCTTTATCTGTTCCTCCTAATGTCGGTGGTTCATCGATAAGTACTTTATGATTGTTAATATGAGCTGTTGACAATACTCCCGACTGTTCCCACTTGACATTTGCTTTAAATGTAGTTGTCGCCATTATATATTCCTCCTAGTTTTTTTAAATGCAACTCTTAAACAATTCGGAGAAATAAAAAAGCCTCTCCTGTATAAGAAGAGGAAGGGAGTGCTTTTCCTCTTCTTATCTTTCAAACAAAACTGTTTGCTGGAATTGGCACAGTACATTAATCGTCTGTTGCCGAGAATTCATTGGGCCAGTCCCTCCCTCTCTCTTGATAAGAAGATTGCATTTATGTAATTAATCATAAATATACATGAAATTGAATTCAATGTCAACAAATTATATCGATTTAGTGGGGATTGCTTTATTCACTATAACTAGTTAAGTTCATGTATATTAGTAATTCGTATGATATAGAGAAAGTGGAGGCTAATATTTTGCGATAGGAATATTCTTTTTTTATGATAAACTTAATTATTGGAAGCAGTTAAATAAAAGGGAGGGATACTTTTGTATATAAGACTACCTTTAAAACAAGCGTACAATGTGCGCGACCTTGGCGGATATGCGACTAAAACAGGTAAAGTTACTGCATTTCGACAATTTATCCGTAGTGATGATGTTGCTAATTTAAGTAAAGAAGATATAACATTTTTAAAAGATTACGGCGTAACTGCTATTTTAGATTTACGAAGTGAAATGGAGCTTATGCGTGCGCCGAATCCTTTTTGCGATGACAATTCATTTCATTATTTACATAAATCATTATTTTCCTTTAAAACGGACGAAGCGATCACCATCGATACGATTAAAGAAATGTTGCAAGATGAAAAACGAAATTTATTAGGTGAAATGTATATTCATATGTTAGAAGAAAGTAAAGAGGAAATAAGAACGATTTTCAACTGGTTTAGTGAACAAAAGGGGTGTGTTCTTTTCCATTGTACGGCTGGAAAAGATCGGACAGGAATTATTGCGATGTTACTCCTTGGATTAGCAGGGGTAAGTAAAACTGATATTATTGCTAATTATACGGTGACACATATTTACAATAGTGAAAATCCTAATGAAAAAATGATTAACTTACCAATTGAAGTCCCAGATCATTTGCTTGAATCACAACCCCAATTTATGTTAAAAGCGTATAAGTTTTTGATCAATAAATACGAGTCGATTGAAACATATTTACATTCGATTGGAATTGAAGAAACAGTACTTCAAAAGGTAAAAGAAAAACTGATTAATTAAGTTGAATCTTATTGAGGCCCGGTGGCGTGTCATTTAGCTCACTGGGTTTTTTAATGTTTCGGTGCTTTTTGTTAGAATACTTTAGCTAGAAAAACTTCAATACATTTTAAATAAACTCACTTAATGAAGCGTTGCACAGGGAGGTTAGGCCAGTCTTTCTATCATCGTTACTTAATTAGCCATTAGAAGCTATTAGTTAAATTTTGATGACAAACTTTATGATAGCAAACTAGGAAATAGATTAATTAAATGATAAAGTAATAATACATTATGTCGAATAGGTTGTGAGAAAATGACACAAGAAAACTTTGTCTATGGAAGGTTAATTACTCGAGAAAATCGTTTTATAGCAAAGGTAGATGTCAAAGGCGTTGAAGAAAGAGTTCACGTACCGAACACAGGCCGTTTGCCACAAGTTTTACACGAAGGTGTCACGGTTCAATTAAGAAAAAGTAACAATCCAAATCGAAAAACAAAGTACTCGTTAATTGCTACAAAAAACAATGACCACTGGGTTAATATCGATTCTCAACTTCCAAATAAATTGGTTTACGAAAGTGTAAAGGATGGAACGATTAAGGAGTTTAAACATATTGAATTATTGAAGCGAGAAGTATCGTACGGCAATTCCCGTTTTGATTTATATTATGAAAGAAATGACCAAAAAGGTTTTATCGAAGTAAAAGGTGTCACTTATGTCGAGGAGGGAATTGGAATGTTTCCCGATGCTCCTACTTTACGGGGAACTAAGCATATTTATGAGCTTATAGAAGCCGTAGAGGCAGGATATGAAGGGACAATTTTATTTTTAATTATGCGTGAAGATGGAGATAGTTTTCGTCCTTATTGGGAAATTGATAAGGAGTTTTCTGAAGCGCTTGTAATTGCGGAAGAAAAAGGGGTGCAAATTTTAGCTTATAAAACGACTTATAACGAGACAATTCCTTATGTAACGGAAAGAGCACCAATCAGTTTGGAAAAACAGAGTTGAAAGAAATATTAAAGACTTGCTACACTACGGCGAATTGGACGGTACCGTTATATGTATTAATAGGAATTGTAACGACAATTATCATCTTCGGTTTGCAAGCTGGAAAGAATCGTTACGTTTTCGAATCTTAAGAAAGTTGGTAGTAACTTTTTTACATGAATGACAATTAGGAAAATAAAATAAATTAGAGGAGGTGACAATATGACATTTCATCAGTCGCCAACAATGTACGTACGGGATGTTACGTTAAATGTGGAAAATTTAGACCGTTCGCTTCAATTTTATAAGGAAGTATTAGGCTTTGAAGTGGCTCGGCGAACACAAAAAACTGCTTCATTAATAACGGCTGGGGGAGACGTACTGCTTATTCTCGTTCAGTCTTCTGCAATGCAAAAGTTTCAACCACGAATGACAGGACTGTATCATTTTGCACTTTTATTACCAAGTCGAAAAGATTTATCGGTTTTTGTCCGTCACTTACTTTCTTTAGGACTTCGTTTTGGATCCGGGGATCATTTAGTTAGTGAAGCGATTTATTTTTCTGATCCCGATGGACATGGGATTGAAGTGTATGCTGATCGCAATCCTACCTCCTGGAATTGGCGTGGAGAAGAAGTTGAGATGGCAACTTTGCCAGTAGATTTTGATTCCTTACTCTCTCTTACGACTAATAATGACTCTTGGGAAAAGATGCCCAAAGGAACGGTAATGGGACATATCCATTTGCAAGTAAAAGACATGGAGCAGAATGAGCGCTTTTATGTAGAAGGATTAGGCTACCAAATCGTAAGTCGACTAGGAAAAGAGGCCTTATTTCTCTCGGATAATAATTATCACCATCATGTTGCTTTTAATACATGGGCGGGTTCTTATATAAAAGATAAATCAGATGAATCCGTAGGGATTAAGGCGTTTACAGTAATCGTTCCAAGTATAAAAGCTAGAAGGGAAATCGTTTCCCAACTTAAAAAGCAAGGATTTATTGTAGAAGAAACCGAAGGGAAAACCTTCGCCTACGATCCGTCAAATATTATCGTAACTTTTGAAATGGAATAAAGTAGGTAAATAAAAATCCGAAACGATAGTTATTTTCGTTTCGGATTTTTATTTTAATAATAGGGTGAAATTAATAAATAGACGAGCACACCGGTAATACTGACATATAACCAAATCGGCATCGTCCACCGTGCGATTTTTTTATGTTTTTCCGTTTGCATATTTAAGCCTCGAGCCAAGGTGAAAAGGGCAAGAGGTAATAGAATCGTCGATAATACGATATGGGATATTAAAATAATGTAATAAACGTATTTTAACACTCCATCTCCACCATAACTAGTAGAACCAGCTAAGGAATGGTAAGTTAAATACGTAATTAAAAATAAGAAGGTTGCACCAAAGGCAGCAAAAATAAAGTTACGATGGGCATTAATATTACCTTTGCGAATTGTTATGAGAGCTCCGACTAAAAAGATAAAAGCAATACCGTTAAAAATCGCATTAAACAGTGGTAAAATCGATATATCTATTCCAAAAACAGTATTAGTAGTACTACGTGGAATGTAATTAATCGATAAAATAATGATTACAGCAACGAAAGATAACACCCATATAAGCGGTGTATAATTACGTTGCTTTACATTATTCGTATTCATTTCATCCCCCTCTTTCTTACTTACTATAATATGAAAGAATAGTGGATAATACAATTATTAATGACTAGTTCAACAAATTGCCACAATTACAAATTTAGTTCATCTGTCGATTGTAATGTCGTTTCATCGAAGTAAAGTCGCAATGTTTCATCTCCTTCAAAGAAGGATTCTCCGTGAGGGACTTTATATTGAACCCGAGCACTAATTAAGGTTTGTAGCGACTCGACAGGGAAAATTTCATAACGAATATTTGAATCATAATCGATATGCTGATCTAAGCTATCGATGTAAGCACCGTCTTCCTTTATTAATTGTAATACTCTTACGACTTCGTGTTCCTTAATTTGTAATGTTATAAACGTCTGATGATTCGTTTTTGTAATGACACAATTATTCGCTACATAAGGATCCATTGCAGAAACTGCTGAAGAGTCACTTTTTACTGCTTTCATACGAATAATGTATTTTCCTTCTTGTAAATCGATTAATTTCTTTTCCATAGTTTCACCTCTTTCAAATAATAATTCATATTACTTATTACTGCTATCATGCCACAGAAGTAAAATATTGTAAATGACATTTAGAGTGAAGGAGAGTTTTAATTTAAGCATTATCTTGTAAAATTGACAAAACCTTTCGGACGATTCAACTTGTATGATAACTATGCAGGACCATTCTGAACATTAAAAGTAACATACCTATCCAAGCCTTTGGTGAGGGAAGTACAATTTTGAAAAGTAAGATTTCACTGATTAAGGCAAACAACACTTCTTTCGATTTGGTTACTTCAACGGCTATAATCTTCTGCATATTTCCTCGTACCATATCCGTTGCCATAAAGAACAAAGAAGGAGTGGCTTTTTTATGTATAAATCCCCGATACCTTTAAAAACGATGTCGACATGTAAGGAGGTGTGAACCCAAGAATGGTCCCACTAATTAGTACGACTTTTTTTAAAGTTGGACGATAGAGATTTAACGACCGTAGTTCAAGACTTTACACATAAAATGAAGGAAAATGGTACAAAGAAGCGAGAAAACGTTCTATTGCCAATTTGCCGGATGGACTTATATGAATTGCTCTTTCAGTTTTGAAGATATATTCTTTTTATTAATTATTACGTTAAAATGCGTTGATAAAAAGTTCGAGAAAGCTCAAAATCGAACAAAAAAATTTCTCGATTTATGGCTCATAGTTGACGGGAAATTAGAAACGCACGATTTTGCCCAAGCGTTTGTTACTTTAACGGAAGGAGCGAACGAAGCGATTAAAGCTCTTTCACAAATTAAGAAAAACTCGATACAAAGTCCTGTATTTGATGAAGTCCTTGTTGCTAGTTCTCAACGGGGAAAGAAAATATCGTCAATAGCACTAGGGCAACCTTCTGGTGATAAAATCAAAGATGTATTAGCTCAATTGTTGCGTAACTTATTTAACTACTCGTTAGAAAACGAGTGATAAATGGTGTTCAAGCTGGGTGATATCTCCCTTTTAAGTAGATAGTGAAAATGCGATACTTTAGAGGGAGTATTTTTATTTAAATATTGTAATTTTTGAATTTAGGAAAATGCCTTTATAAAATTTATCTTTTGTTCTGATGCGGTAGGAGCTTCCGCTGGGAATGTTGAAAACATTTTGTGAATAGGGGTACTTAGTAAGAGTTTTCGTTGAGAAAGATATAGCCCGCTTTGTAGGAAGATTACATAGCGTAAGGTTGTGTTGGGAAGGCTGAAGCATAACTTCTCACAAACTTACCCCACAAGGCACTGCGCCGAGAAAGAACAATCATTTTTCCTTCAAACTTACTGCAGAGAGTCTCACCAGGTTAGCCTAAACGGATAACACTACTAACTTACTCAGTAGAGGGGCCCAATGGGTAAGTGTAAACGAAAATTATATTTAACTTACTCATTAGAAGCCTTCATTGAGTAGGATGAAACGCTTTTGTACGTAGACTTACCCGGCAGAGCACTCCACTGGGTAAGATAAAGTGTTTTTTCTCATTAACTTACTCGGTGGCACGCTCTAATGAGTAAGTTGAAATGTTTTTGCACGTAGACTTACCCAGTGAAGCATTCCAGTGTGTAAGTTGAAAGACTTTTGTTTGTA
>CALGOZ010000075.1 GCA_937960785.1 uncultured Pseudogracilibacillus sp. | reverse complement strand
GACGATCCCGCGCACACGAAAACGCAATTTCAACAATATTCAGGTGCGAGGCAGGATCATGCACACACGAAAATAACTTTAGCATGATTAAGACAAGCGCAAGTTTACTAAAGAAATTCTTTATCTTAAGAAATTGTAAATCCATTCCTGGGACTTTTCTGAAATTTCCTAACAATATTATTCTTTTTAATAATTTTTATTGACAATTAATTTGTCGCGCGCTATAATAGCAAATAATTAAATAAACGTACAAAAGTGATGATTGGAAATAGTAGAAGGTACAATAAGCTTTCAGGGAGCTAGTGGTTAGTGTGAACTAGTAGTTATTTACCTTCGAACTCGTCCATGAACTAAGCTGTGAAGTCGTTTAGTAACAGTATTCGGAATTCCACCGTTATCTGGATAGATGGTAGCTTAAGCCATCGAAACGAGAGAATCAATATATATGTATTGATTAACTAGAGTGGTACCGCGAGCGAACTGCCTCGTCTCTAACATATAGAGACGGGGCTTTTTTAATTTTAGTAAATAAATTTTTGCAATAGAACATAAAGGGAGTGTTTCAATTAATGGCAAGGAAAATTTGGGTGTTCGATACGACATTACGAGATGGAGAGCAAGTACCGGGAGCGAAATTAAATTTGTCCGAGAAATTAGAAGTTGCACACCAGTTAAAAAAATTAAACGTCGATATTATTGAGGCAGGTTTCCCTGCGTCTTCTCAGGGAGATTTTAATGCGGTGAAAGAGGTCGCAAAACAAGTCGGAAATACTGACGATGTAATGATCACAGCCCTTGCTCGAGCGGTAAAAGCTGATATCGACTCGGTCTATGAAGCAGTAAAACATGCGGAAAAGCCGATGATTCATATGGTATTAGGTACATCGGATATTCATGTTGAAAAGAAATTTAGTAAAACGAAGGAAGAAATTTTACAAGCCGGAATTGAAGCTGTAAAATACGCAAAAACATTACTTCCAGAAATTCAATATTCTACGGAGGATGCATCGCGTTCGGATTTTGAATATTTATGGGAGACGATTGAAGCAGTTATCAAGGCCGGAGCAACGATGATCAACGTACCAGATACAGTCGGTTTTGCCGAGCCTGATGAATTCGGTGAACTTATTTATAAATTAAACGACCGAATTAAAAACGTAAATCCAGATGTCTTACTAAGCGTACACTGTCACAACGACCTAGGGATGGCAACAGCCAACACTTTATCAGCGATTAAAAACGGAGCCGATAAAGTTGAAGTAACGATTAACGGAATTGGTGAACGAGCCGGAAACGCTGCCCTTGAAGAAGTCGTTATGGCCTTAAAAACCCGTAGTGATGTGTACAATGCCTATACAGATATTGTTACGGAAGAAATTATGAATACATCTCGTCTAGTAAGTTCTGTAATGGGCTTAGAAGTACAAGTGAACAAAGCAATTACGGGAGATAACGCTTTTGCTCATTCTTCAGGAATTCACCAAGATGGATTGCTTAAATCCCGAGATGCGTATGAAATTATTAATCCAAAGGATATCGGTCTCGAAGATATGGAGTTAGTCTTAACTGCTCGTTCGGGCCGACATGCGGTAAAAGCTACATTAGCAAATCTCGGATTTACCGATCTTTCGGAACAGGAATTCGAAGATATTTTCGAGCAATTTTTAGTTGTAGCTGATGAAAAGAAAGAAGTATACAATCATGATTTGTTCCTAATCGTTAAATCTTACTTTGCAGAAACAGAAGCCGAAAATGAGGCGGTGGAACGTTTTGCAGCAAACTTCTTCGATCTTGTCGACTTACAAGTTATTAGTAATCCGCAGTTCCCATCAGCAAGTGTCGAAATTAAAAAAGGTAACGACATTTTAAAGAGCAGTGCAGTAGGAACTGGCCCAGTTGATGCATTATATACGGCAATTTTAGATATTGTCGATATGGATATCGAATTAATCGAATACCAGATCAGTAGTATTTCTCGGGGTAAAGAAGCACAGGGTAAAGTGAAAGTAACCGTCGAGCATAATGGGGAAAAGTATACTGCAAATGCAGCGGATACTGACGTCATTAAAGCAAGTGCTCAAGCCTATATCAATGCAGTAAACAACATCGTAGTCGAAAACTTACTCCTAGTCGAAGCATAAATTTTCAACTTCACACTTATCTTCGTTCGAAGAGCTAACAAAGGATTAAAAGCAACTTCCTAGAAGTAGCATAGACTATTTCTGGGAAGTTGTTTTATTTTACCCTCTAATAAACAGTTATCGTTATAATAAAAATAGGTATTTCCCAAAAAGTACTTACTTATAACCGAACCGCTTCTTAAAGCTACCTATATCGATCTATTTTAAACAAAAAAAGAGGTGCGAAAACTTCGCACCGAAGATTGTTTTGTATGCCCTGATTGGAACTAATATTAATTTAAGTAACACATACAAAACAAAGCAACAAAGATAACCTAGGGGATATTACAATGATTCACCTGTTAATATATAGTTTTCAACAAATTGACGACGTAGTTCATGCTTTAAAATCTTACCATTAGCGTTTTTAGGCAGTTCGTCAGTAAACTTAACGATGGTAGGTGCTTTATACGTCGCCAATCGTGAACGCGAAAAATTAATGATATCTTCAGCGGTTAGAAACTCGTGGTCCTCTCGTTTTACAACGATTGCCATTGGAGTCTCTCCCCACTTTTCATGAGGTGCGGCGATAATTGCCACTTCCTTTACTCCTTCATGTTCATAAAGGGCACTTTCAACTTCTAAAGAAGATATATTTTCTCCACCACTTATGATGATATCACTTTTTCGATCGACAATTAATACGGATTCATCAGGGTAACGAACCGCTAAATCTCCAGTATGAAGCCAACCATTTTTAATTGTTTTGGCCGTTTCTTCCGGATCATTCCAATAGCCTTTCATCATGTTGTTACCCCGGTAAATTATTTCACCAACTTCTTCACCATTAGGAGCCACTTCCTCTCCTTGATCATTGACGACTTTAATTTCGCCACCAATCATGTCATAACCAGTTCTTGCCTTTAACTCGAAAATTCGCTCTGCTTCATCCTTTGCTTGTGTAGCGCGAATTTTTGATGTCGTAATTAACGGTGATGTTTCTGTCATGCCATACACTTGGATAAAAGTCCAGCCAAGTTCATGTTCAGCACGACGGATAAAGGCAAGAGGTGGAGCTGCGCCAGCGACGATAATACGTATATCCTGCTCTTGCTTTGGTACATCGTGATGTGAAGCATATTCAAGCAACATATTCAATACCGTCGGCGCCATATGCATAATCGTTACACCATAACGATTAATTTTATCGAAAATGACTGCTGGATCAACCTTATCTAACCCTACTTGAGTCGCTCCATTAGCAGTATAATAAAACGGTGAACCCCATCCGTTCACATGGAACATAGGTAAAATATGGAGCAATACATCGCGATCGGATACTTCTAAGTGGTGCATTGCTTGCATCGCTTGTAAATAATTATTCCGATGTGTAAGCATCACACCTTTTGGATCTCCAGTCGTCCCACTCGTGTAGAGAAGACTTGCTACATCATTTTCTTTTACATGAGAATAATCAAAAGGTTCTTTATTACTAGTCTGTAGTAGCTCCTCATAACAAATGACACCACTTACACCTTTGCGATTTGAAATAATCGTACGTAAATTAGGTAATTGATCGCGAATGTCTAAAATCGTATCGAGAAATTGACAATCGACATAGATAACAGTCGCACCACTATGATTTAAAATATAGACGAAATCTTCACCTACTAGTCGACTGTTTAAAGGTACGTGAATGGCACCTATTTGGCCAACACCGTAAAACCCTTCATACATTTCAAGGGAATTTGTTGCCAAGTAAGCTACCCGATCGCCCTGTTTTACTCCTAGCCGAGCTAAGCCGTGGGACAACCTTTGAATCCTTTCGTAAAGTTCGGCGTACGTAAACTCTCTCTCCTCACTAACAAAACCAACCTTTTCAGGATATAATTTTGCAGCTCGTTTTAAATAATGTGGTGTTACTAGTTGATAGGTCATGCTGAACTCCCCCTCTTTCCTATACCCTGTCTTAATCGTTTCCTTTACCTTAGAAATTTCACTCATTTGTATACGCTTCCATGTAGCGCTTACATTTTATTTTATACAAAGTTAGACAAGTTTCTATGTGTACGACCACAAACATAAGTGAAGTTCATTGTGTTGTTACACAAATGAAAATCTACTATAATATATGTATATGTAAAAAACATTGAACTGAAGCTACGGTGGTGAAAGTAGCTTTTCATTATTAAAGGGATGAAAGCGATGTCAGAAAAAACACTCGTAAAGGAACAAACTTTATTGTTACGGGATTTAGAAAACGCTGCAATATACGATAAGAAACGAAACTATTTTCTTCAGCGAGCTTTAAACAAATATATCACCTTTAACCATTTGTATGGGATTGCCTTTATCCGATTTTCACCCCTATTACCTAACGGATATACCGTTATTTATGTTGGAAAACAAAAAGAAGCTTTTATGAAGTGGATCGAGCCACTTTTATCCGATAATTTCGATGACACAATGATACAACTTGCAAATTCACCACCAAAACAACCTTTAGAAAATGGTGAGCTAACTCCCTTTGATAATTGCATACTTCTCCGATGGGATATCCGTAATCGTACGCAAGATGAATCACTTACCAATTTATTGTACGAAGGTTTAAAAGCGGTTACATATGTAGAATTGAAAGAGGCGCACTATTTTTACGAGGAGGGAGTCCCCTTCGATGAAGATGTGACAAAAGCAATTCAAGAAAAAGACCGTGACGGAATTATTGAACTTTTATCGATGACAAAATTAATGTCTGATAGCGATATTACATTTTGGGGAGAAGCTGACTCAAGAGAGCTCGAAGTCGATTTACATATCGGCTCGAAACATAAGGATTTTGGCTTTCTTTTACCGGTTGGTGAAGGAATTGGTGGGCTCGCTGCAAAAAATAAAACCGTTTTACAAGTACCCGATTATAAAAACTGCCCATATCGATATAAAGACGTAAGCGATACAGTCGACAGTGAGAAAATTCGTACCGTTTTTGCCTTACCTTTAAAAGATAAAGAACAAAATACGAGCGGAATTTTATATATTGGCAATCGAACAATCAATCCGTTGCCGTTAGAAAAAAAATTCCTTCTTCTTCGTCTTGGCAATCAACTCGAACCACTCGTTAAACGAAAGGAAATTACTCACTTTTTTAAAAGTTCAGAAAAAGAGACTTTTTTCCGACAGAAAAAAGCGGAATTACGCAAGATTGGACAAACTGCAAAACAAGTAGATGAAGTTACCGATTGGCTAGCAACTTTTTTAAAAGGTGATGTACTACTTATTGATTCCGAAAGAAAACCGTTCAATAAAGAAGAAATAGTCGAACGAAATAGAACTAAGCAATTTTATTCCTTTCCATTAGAACAATTCGAACGAAATCTTGGAAAACTTTATATTTGGACAAATGTGAAATTACCGATCGACAATTTTTGGCCCGATTTGATCGACGATGTCATCCATACAATATTTATTATTCATGAACGGAATGAACGATACTATTATTTAGCCGATCTAGAACGCTCACAATGGTTGCACAATATGTTACAGCCGACGATTAACGAAGAAATCCAGTATCAAAAGGGAGTTAAATTGCAACTACCGGTCGATGAAGGAGAAATTTGGGTCTTTCATTGTAAAACCGATTCAGAAGTTTTATCGATGGAGAAGAAAATGGCGCTCGAAGACCTTGCTTTACGTTACGTACGTCAACCAATTTATTTTAACGGTTCTACGGGATTTATGATCTTTAATCGTCCGACGATTAAAAAGCCAGCCCAATTTCGAGATGAATTATTAAAAATTGTACCGGTTGAAACGTGGCTAATTCACGGGGCGATGTATCGTTCTTTTGACGAAATGCATCACCATTTAACCCAACTTAATTCATTAATCGAAACGACAATTCATAATAAACGAGACAAGTACGTTTTAACGTACAAACAATTCGGACTCGACTATTTATTAAGTAATCCCCGAGTTGCAACGGAAATTCAATCTTTCGCAAACGAAATGCTAAAACCAATCCTGCAATACGATAAAGAACATAATAGCGACTTAACCGAAACTTTAGCCCTTTCCCTCGTACACAAATCTCCAAGTGTCGTAGCGGAAAAGTTGTACGTTCATCCGAACACAGTTCATTATCGAGTAAATCGAGCAAAACAGTTGTTAAAAATCGACGAGACCGATGTCAAGAACGAAATTGCCTTAACCTTTGCTGCTTATGCCTGGCTTTACAAACAAAGTCGCACCCGCGAACTTGAAGAATAAAAACTATTTTGTTTACTCAAAAAACAATTACACAAAATAGTTAAAATCGGTGTTCAGTTAAATAAAAACTGGACACCGTTTTTATTTAAACTCCATAAAGCTTCTACTATTTCGTATCGAAGATCCTCGTTGAGTCGCCTTCTAAAAAATTAAATAAAAACTTTCCTAGAAATACTTCGTTACGTATGGTTTGACTTATGAGCTTTTAGACTTTCCTAGTAAATGATTGCGATGAATAAGTTTACACTTAAATTCAATTACTCTTTCCCAGTAAACACCTACACTGAGTAAATTGGTACTTATAAACAA
>CALGOZ010000074.1 GCA_937960785.1 uncultured Pseudogracilibacillus sp. | reverse complement strand
GTGTTTATTTAAAGATTTTAATGGTTTTTTCTTCATCATCTTTGCGTAACTCCTTTTTACTTTTAAATTTCACGTAAAAGCTCAGGAAAGAATCATACAACCTTTCAATGAAGTTGAGGAAAAAATACAATTAGTAGAACAAATAGAAGGTTACACGACTAAGTTTAATGATAAAGACCTCTTTCAATCTAGCTTTTTAGTTAGTAGTTGGAATGAAGAAGCGGAAGTTTCCACTGATTGGATTATTAATCAAGCCGAAACAGAAACCGCAAGTGCCTTCAGTGTAATCGCATCGACAGTCGTGCTCTTATGTGCGACGGGCTTCGTTGTTTATTTACTTATAATGCGTAAAGATCTTTAGCTTTTAATTTGTTGTTTCATACCTCTTTATATATAAGGTAGCGCAATGAAAGCCTAAGTCTAAAACGATTGAACAAAACTGTTCGGTCCTTTTTATTTTGAAAAAATTGATTGAATAAATTTCCAGGGAAATAAGATAAATCGACAGCAAAAAGCAAATTATGTCGAAACAATCGAAACAATCGGAACATTTGGAATAATCTTTAAATTATACCCTATGTTCCGAAATTTTATGATTTTGAAATTTATGACAAATTGACAATATTAATTGCTCGAAACTAGCACTTAAATCTCACATATTATATAATATAAGTAACAAAATAAACAATTAATCCTATTATAGTAGTCCCTATAAGTTGAACAAATCCATTATTTTCTACTTTTCTTAACAAAAGTGTTAAATAATTTTTTTGAAATTTACGAGAAAGATTATATACATATTTTAAAAATTGTAGAACGAACGTACATAACAGAACTAAAGGTGTGATCCATCATGTGTATTCTGACTTTCTGGAACTGGGACGTGAAATCATGAGCAACAAAGAGTTTTTTTTACACAATTATATTGAAATGATTCGTTCAGTAATTCAAGGAAAACTCGATGAGGAAGTGATGGCGAGTGCAATTCAGAATTTAGAGGAGTTATTCCCGCCACATCAAGCTTATGTGGCCATATTTCAACTTGATCAAAAACAAGAACATTTAATAAAGCTTGCTAGTTCAAAGTTACCAGCACAATTGGCGAAAAAAGACAGGAGCTATGATAGAAAAAAATATAAATTTTCCAAAGAGTATTTTGAATATTTAGTGAATCCAGTATTTATTCCAGATATAAATGCGGATGAACGTTGGAAAGAATTCAATGAAATTGCTAATGCTTTTAAGTTTCAATCGTCTTGGACGCTCCCCCTTGAATCATCAAATCATGAATTGTTAGGCATTATTACGATAGGATTTTATAATTTATATACACCAGATATTTTTACAGTTAGACAGCTAAAGCAATGTAGCCGTTTAATTTCCGTCGTTTTAGAAATGAGGAAATTAGTTAAAGAGGAGTTAGTTTATCCATTAGAACAGGAGAAAACAACGGAATTTACGTTATGCGATTTAGAAAAAGCGCTAGCAGAAGAGCAATTTATTTTATATTATCAACCATACTTTAGTTTAACAGACGAGGATATTGGAGTAGAAGCGTTAATTCGCTGGAACCACCCTGAAAAAGGTATTTTAGCACCAGGGGCATTCTTACCTTTGGCAGAGAAAACGGGTTTTATTTTAAAGCTAGAAAAATGGGTCCTAGAAAAGGCAATTAACGATGCAAGACAAGCAAATGATAAATTAAAAACGGCTCTTCATCTTTCCATTAATATTTCTGCGACTCACTTAAACGAACCTAATTTTCCAAAATTAGTTGATAAATTGTTACTCAAGCATAATTTCCCTCCCGATCAACTAACGTTAGAAATAACGGAACGAATTTTGGTAGAGCCAAAGAGTGTTACCACGTTAAAAACTTTAAAAAGAAAAGGGATTCGTCTTTCAATTGACGACTTTGGGACAGCTTATTCTGCACTACATTATTTAAAAAGTTTACCTGTCGATGAATTGAAAATCGATCGAAGCTTTATATCTGATATTACAAGTGACAGAATTAATAAAAATATCGTCGAAGTAATTATTCGCTTAGGTAAAGATTTAAATTTAACTGTCGTAGCTGAAGGGGTAGAAACGAAAGAACAGTTAGAATTATTAAGAGAGATGAATTGTTCTCAAGTACAAGGATTTTATTTTAGTAAACCTCTTCCGTTAGAGGAGTTTATTTCTCGTTATAAAGCAAAGCAATTTGCCCTATTATATTAAAGGTTTAGTAAATTAAAAGGATGGTGAATTAAAAAGATCGACTTGAAAAAAACTAAACCATAAACAATTAAATATTAGACAGAAAGGGTTCGCAAGTTATGAAATCATTATTTAATTTTTCTAGTATTCGAACGAAATTGTTAACGTTAACTTTTGTACTTTTGACAATTCCGATTATTGTGTTAGGTTTTTTTAGTTACCAATCTTCTAAAAGTGCCTTAGACGAACAAGGTGTAAAAAGACTAGAATCAAGTGTGGAGTTGACGATTGAGTTAATCGATGCGTTACAAAAAGAAGTAGATAAGGGTACTTTATCCCTTGAAGAAGCTCAAGAGCGGGTAAAAGTTGCAGTCTTGGGCGAAATGGATGAGAATGGTCAACGTCCTATCAATGATAATATCGACTTAGGTGAACATGGTTACATCGCAATTATGGACCAAGAAGGTGTTCAAGTAGCAAACCCCGCTGCAGAAGGAGAAAACTTATGGGATGAAGTAGACCGTTCTGGGAAATTATTTATCCAAGAGATAATCGAGACAGGAAATAGTGGCGGGGGAATCGTTTATTATGATTGGCCATTGCCCCATGATGAAACACAAATAGAAGCAAAAGTAACCTACGCAAAGACTGAACCGAATTGGAATTGGGTCGTTAATGGTAGCGCTTATATGATCGACTTTAATGAATCTTCAAAAAATATATTACACATTATTTTTTATGTAATTGGTGCAACGTTAATCGTTGGTCTTGGACTTATATGGTTTATGATTAATCGAATTGCCAATCCAATTCAAAAGGTTACTGTTCAAATGACAGAGATCTCAAAAGCAAATTTAAGTTTAGAGCCTTTGGAAATTACATCGAAGGATGAAACAGGCCAATTAGCAGAAGCTTTAAATACGATGCAAAAAGGTCTTCGTGAAATTATCGGAAATGTCCAAACAGCTTCCAATAACTTAGCAAGTCAAAGTGAAGAACTAACCCAAGCAGCAAATGAAGTAAGTGAGGGATCAGAACAGGTTGCCTCAACGATGGAACAACTTGCAGCAGGTTCAGAAACCCAAGCGAATCGCTCTAGTGAAATTTCCAAAATGATGAGTGATTTCGTTGAACAAATTGAAGAAATGAACGAAAGTGGAGAAGTACTAGAATCGTCCTCAAAACAAGTAATTGAACTAACTGAAAAAGGTCAAGAATTAATGACGATATCAAATCAGCAGATGCAGACGATTGATGAAATTGTTCAAGATGCAGTAGATAAAGTTGAAGGACTCGACCGTCATTCTCAAGAAATTTCGGAGTTAGTTTCTGTTATACAAGATATTGCAGAACAAACGAATCTTTTAGCGTTAAACGCAGCAATCGAAGCAGCTAGAGCTGGTGAACACGGTCAAGGTTTTGCCGTAGTCGCTGATGAAGTTCGTAAGTTAGCAGAAGAGTCGGCCAACTCTGTCGTTCATATAACCGAAATCGTATCCCGTATTCAAGAAGAATCGAGCAATGTCGTACATTCATTACGTGAGGGTTATGAAGAAGTTGAAGAAGGAACGGCACATATCGGAACGACTGAACAAACCTTTGGCGAAATTAGTGAATCCGTTACGGTAATGATTAATCGAATTCAACAAATTACCCAAAACTTAACAGAAATCGTCGCAAACAGCCAGGAAATGAATAATAACATTGAAGATATTGCTGCTGTGTCGGAAGAATCTGCAGCCGGAATTGAAGAAACGACAGCGACCACCGAGGAGGCAAGTAGTACGATGGAGCAAGTTGCCCATAGTTCAAATGAATTAGCAAAACTTGCAGAAGAGCTTGCGATGATTGTCGATGAGTTTGAATTGTAAAAGCTAAAACTTTAAATCTCCTAAAGTCATCGTAACTGATTGACTTTAGGGTTTTTTTATTGAAAAACAAAAATCCTAGCACTTTGCTAGGCTAAAGTATATTTAAACATAAGATAAGTTCAAAATTTATTAAAGAAGAAATAAATAAATTTTAAAAATTATAGGAAAATATCATTAATGTTTTGCTGGACGATCTTTTCACCTTGCTTGTTTTCGACCATCGTATATTGTAATGGTGTTGAGTTTTGGAAGGTAACAGATTGTTCATTCGCTGGATATACCATTCCTTTTACGACATCGATTAAAGAGTCGACTTTATCTTCTTCTAATTGATTGACTAATTGTAATAAAAATAATTTCTTGTTCATAAATCTCACCCCAGTCTAGCTAAAGCTATCTTTTGTTGTTAGGCTTAAGCACATATTCTTTACCAGTCGAGCCTACAATCCACTTTGAAAAAAGGGTTAATATTACTATACAACAAACTGTTATATAATACAAGGAATATTCTGACTTTTTCGGAAAATAAAAAGTCCTTAAATTTTTTCATAGTTAGTCGATGTAATAAAATAAGTTCATGATTAGCTTAGTAGGCATCATTTATCTAACATCTATTAATTATTTAGAGAAGGGTGAATTCATATGCTCTAAATTAAACCTTTACTACCTTAAGTCGCTCTCCGAAAGTATTGTTATACAACAGATGGAGAAAAATTAGATTCAGAATAAAATACGCAAATTTTCAAATCAATGTAAAAATATTTCAGTTGAATTAAACGCTTGCATGTAATACACTTAACCTAGATTATTTTTTAATAGGTGTTTTGTATTAAGTTGTTTGTCGTGGATTAATTTTTTGAAATGAAAATGAATATCCATTCATTATTGTAGGTTAGCTCTGTCTTTTTAAGGAAATAATTTGAGTAGTTTTAAAGAGAAAGAGGTAAATCGCTCGATTTTTATTATATGTATTCAACAAAGACAAAATAAATATCTTATCATCGTGAAAAGGGTGCTAAAATATGAAATCTCTAATTAATTTAAAAAGATTACGTTCAAAGCTAATTTTAGTTGCATTATTTTTACTCGTTTTTCCTTTATTCACTTTAGGTACTTTTAGTTTTTATAAAGCAAAATCGACTTTAGATGAGCAAGGTGAACGTCGACTCGCTACAAGTGTAGAAATGACACTTGAGATGATTGACATCGTTAATCAAGAAGTTGAAAAGGGTTCGCTCACTTTAGATGAAGCCCAAGAGCAAATTAAAGTTTCCGTGTTAGGTGAAAAAGATACAGAAGGAAATCGACCGATTAATGAGCAAATCGATATTGGTGAAAATGGCTATATTTTCATAACAGATCAACAAGGAGAACAACTAGCCCATCCTACCGATGAGGGTGAGAACCATTGGGAAGTAACGGATCGTAAAGGAAATACATTTTTACAAGAAATGGTCGATGTGGCTAATAGCGGTGGCGGAATTACTTATTATGATTGGCCAGATATTGAGGATGAAAGTCGTTTTGTTGAGCGTGTTGCCTACTCAAAGACTGACCCAAACTGGAATTGGGTCGTTCATGCAAGTACAAATGTTTCCGACTTTGATCAATCAGCCTACGATATATTAAAGATTATTTGTGCTGTTACACTTACAGCGATTGCAGTAGGTATTATCGTTACTGTTTTCTTTTCTCGTCGAATTACCCAACCACTTATGGCTGTAATGGACCGGATGAGAGAGATTCAAAAAGGAAATTTAAGCGAGGAACCATTATACATTGATTATCGCGATGAAACAGGTCAATTAGCGACTGCATTAAACGAGATGCAAGAAGGATTACGCAATATTATTGAAAATGTTCAATCAGCATCGACGAATATAGCAAGCCAGAGTGAGGAATTAACCCAAGCTGCTACCGAAGTAGGCGAAGGCTCTGACCAAATCACTTTAACGATGGAACAGTTAGCCACTGGAGCTGAGGAACAAGCGAATCGTTCTAGTGAAATTTCCTCAACAATGAATACGTTCGTAAATCGTATGGAGACCATGAACGAACATGGGGAAGATATACGAAAATCGTCATCACAAGTTATTTACTTAACTGAACAAGGTCGTGAACTAATGAGTACATCGACGAATCAGATGAAACGCATTGACCAAATTGTCCAAGATGCAGTTGAAAAAGTAGAAGGTCTCGACCGTCACTCACAGGAAATTTCTGAGCTAGTACTAATGATTCAAGACATTGCCGAACAAACGAATCTCTTAGCTCTAAACGCAGCGATTGAAGCAGCGAGGGCTGGAGAGCATGGGCAAGGTTTTGCTGTAGTTGCTGATGAGGTACGTAAACTAGCGGAAGAATCTTCGAACTCGGTCGTACACATTACTGAGATTGTTAATCGCATCCAAGATGAATCAAGTAATGTCGCAAACTCCTTACGAGATGGATATAGCGAGGTTGAAGAAGGTACATCGCATATTATAACAACGGAGCAGACATTGACAGAAATAAATAATGCGGTAAGTCAAATGGTAGAGGGAATCGCTGAAATTGCAGCAAATTTAGATGTTATAGTACAAGATAGTCAAGAAATGAATAACAACATTGAAGATATTGCAGCCATTTCTGAAGAATCCGCTGCTGGAATTGAACAGACTACAGCGACCACTCAGCAAGCAAGTAGTACAATGGAGGAAGTTGTTAATAGTTCAACTGAGCTATCTAAATTAGCTGAACAACTTCACGAACTTGTTGAGCAGTTTAGACTATAATTTTATTACGTGTCATAGTGGAAAAAGAGGGAGCACATTGTGCTTCCTCTTTTTTGTAAAGTAATGAAATAGCGTAAAGCTTCTTTCTTTGTTACGATTGTAAAGAGAGAATAATTTATCAAAAATGATGGCGAAATTTTAGGCAAGAAGAAAAGGGGTAGGAAAGATGAGAATTGTGTCAATGGAACCGACGCCGAGTCCTTATTCTTTAAAAGTAAATGTTGATGAAGTATTAGAAGATGGAAAATCGGCTGAATATAAAGCGACAGATGATTTATCAAATGCACCCACCTATATTCAAAAACTGTTTGAAATTGAAGGTATAAAGGGGCTGTTTCGAGTCGTTGATTTTATTACGATTGAAAGGGATCCCCGAACAGACTGGGAAGAAATTATTCCAAAAGTAATTGATACAATTGGAGCTGAAAGGGAAGTAGAGGACTTATTTTCTCAAGCTGTTCATACTCATCAAGATGATGCCTATGAGGGTGTCAGAGTACTCGTACAAATGATTCGTAATATCCCAACACAAGTTAAATTACAGTCTGGTGATATAGAAAAACGTTTTGCTTTACCAGAACGAATGATGGAGATAGCGATGAAAGCTGCTACATTCTCAGAGGATTATTTAGGCGAGCGTGAATGGGTAGAACAAAGCCCTCGTTACGGAGATATCGATGAAATTGGAGAACGAATCGTCGAGGAATTATCGGCAACTTATTCAGATGAACGCTTGGAACAGCTTCTTGAACTAGCAGAGAAAAACCGTACCGAAGAAAAAGAAATCCCCCGTAAAAAAGTAACACCAGATATGCTCGATTTACCAAATTGGCGCGATCGTTTTGCATTACTTGCGCAAATGCCTGAACCAACAGAAGCGGATTACGAGCTATTAGACAAGGCTCTTGGGGATGAGAATTCTTCAGTTCGCCGTTTAGCCACAGCTTATCTAGGAATGATTGAATCTAAGGATACTTTACCATATTTATATAAAGCATTGAAAGATCGTTCTGTAAACGTCCGTCGAACTGCAGGGGACTGTTTATCAGACCTAGGTTATAAAGAGGCAATTCCTGAAATGATTAAGACACTTAAAGATCGAAGCCGAATCGTTCGTTGGCGTGGAGCAATGTTTTTATATGAAATTGGTGATGAATCGGCCATTCCTGCATTGCAAGAAGCTTTGGAGGATCCAGAATTTGAAGTACGTATGCAGGCGAAAATGGCTTTAGCTCGAATTGAAAGTGGAGAGGAAGCAAGGGGTTCTATCTGGCACCAGATGGAACGAGCAGTAAAAGAAGATTAATAAGTATTTAAATGTACCCCTAAAGCTAGGCTGAATGCTAGTTTTAGGGTTGCATTTTTCTTTACAATGTAAGAAATCGTCTATCATATCTCTTTCATAGCAAAATCACTTATTAAAGTAGTTCGAAAGGTTTTAAGTTGCTTAACTATACAGTTTAAATTTCATAAGGACTCTTGCGTGTCATTTGATATTTGCTAAACGAATTTTATAAGCTATACTAAAAAAATTAGACATTTAATAAATGAAACTTAGAAAATATGTAAAAAACTAAGATGTATGTATGTTTATGAAACATTTCATTAACTAAATGAAAGAAAAATTATAAATACAAATTATTTTATGAATCTTTTTTATAAAGTTGTGTGAAAAAGTTTGATATAATCTATATATAATGAAAATATTTTACATTCAATTCTTTTAAAACGATTACATATCTTAAAACTTGATGAAAGAAGAATAATGTGAATGTTGTAAAAGCGATATAAAGAATCGTGAAAATGAAACTTCATCTAGAGGAAAAAGGTGTTCAACTTGAAGCAACAATATACGATTCGTCAAAGTTCATATTGGTACGTTGTCATTAGTTTAGGTTTAGCTTCCTTTTTCAATTTTGCGACGATGTATTTTTTTCAACCAATTTTACCCGTGTTAGTCGAACGGTTTGAAGTTCGAATTTCTTATGCGAGTTTAACGATGTCTTTACATACGATTGGCCTTATCGTTGGTCTTATACTTTTAGGTTTCTTTTCAGACCGGCGCGGACGTCGTATATTTATTTTATTATCAATTTTATTTACGGCTTTATTTTCTTTCCTATTACCTTTATTGCCGTACTTTTCCTTAATTATTATGATTCGCATCTTACAAGGCTTTACATTAGCGGGGGTCTTATCCGCAGCAATGGCGTATATGTCGGAAGAACTTGAGCCACGATCCTTTGGCTTTGCTGCTACATTATATATTTCTTGTAATAGTTTAGGAGGCATGACGGGTCGATTTGTTTCGGGCTATTTGATTGAATCTTTTTCCTTCGCCTTTGCTTTTTATGCGTTGGCAATTTTCGGTTTGTTTACTTTTGTAATCGTCGCCTTACTACTGCCAAAATCGAATCATTTCAATCAATCTAGGAAAGATTTTCGCACAGATATTAAAGGGTTTTTATATCATTTGAAAAACCCCCAATTATTATTAATGTTCGGCTTGGGGGCAGTTTTACAAATATCGTTTACAGGCATGTGGACTTTTTTACCCTTTCATTTAATGGACGAACCTTTTCACTTATCCTTGCAACAAATTTCGTACTTTTACTTTGCATATAGCCTAGGTACAATTGGGGCACCTCTTGCCGGCTGGTTATCGCGACATTACGATATGAGTCATTTACGAATCGTTGGAGTTATTATTTTAACGGTAGGTATGCTTGTTACGTTGAATACATCGCTCGTTGGAATCATAATCGGTTTATCCTTAATTTGCTTAGGATTCTTTGTATCTCATTCGCTTGCTTCAGCGACAGTATCCAATTGGGCCGAAACGTTTAAAGGAAGTGCATCTAGTTTATATCTTGTTGCTTATTATTTAGGTGTCGCAATTGGAACGACTTGTCTAACACCAATTTGGGAAAACTTTAACTGGAAAGGGATTATAACAGTTACAGCGTTACTTCCGATTTTTTACGTAATAATTATAAAGTTTTTCCAGCGATTAAAAGAATTAGCTTAACATATAAAGTAATTAAAAAAGCGAACCGATAAAAGGGTTCGCTTTTTTTATGCATCATTAACCTTTACTTCTGAAATTAGTTAGTTCTAACTTTTTATATTTCCTTATTGTAATGCATCAGGTATGACAGAGAAGTCGATTCCCCAAGCGATTGGCAGTAGGATATAAATCGCAACAGTAACGAGTACGATACCTAATATGTTTAAAGCAAAACCAGCCTTTGCCATATCCGGAATACGTAAGTAACCAGAACCGAATACGACCGCGTTTGGAGGTGTTGCAACTGGTAACATAAACGCACAGGATGCTGCTACCGCTGCTGCGACCATTAGCGCGTACGGATGGAATCCAAGGGCTACAGCTAAAGATGCCATAATAGGGAACATCATGGAAGCTGTTGCAGTGTTGGATGTAATCTCTGTTAAGAAAATAACTAATGCTGTAACAAGTGTAATAACAATTAGGAGGTTCACACCTTGTAAACCAGTTAATTGTGTTCCAATCCACTCGGATAAACCAGACTCAGTGAAACCGGATGCGATAGCTAAACCTCCACCGAATAAGAGTAAGATTCCCCAAGGTAATTTAACAGCTGTATCCCAATCTAAAAGGAAATCTCCCTTTTTGTTTTTCGATGGAATAATAAATAATAAAATTGCAAAAGTAATCGCAATTACACCGTCACTAATACCAGGAATAAATTTCGCTAAAAAGAATGTACGAGTAATCCATGAAAATGCAGCTAAAGAAAAGACTGTTAGGACAAGTTTTTCTTCAGTCGAGGCTTTCCCAAGCGCTGTTCGTTGGTCATCGATTACTTCTCTACCGCCTGGAATTTGTTTTACTTTCGTAGGGAAAGCAAACTTAACGAGATAGAACCAAGCAATAAATAAGAAAGTCCAACCTAAAGGAACTCCGAATAACATCCATTTAGCAAAGGAAAGCTCGATACCATACATTGTATTAATTGCTCCTGCAAGCAATGTGTTTGGTGGGGTTCCAATAAGTGTAGAAATCCCCCCTAAAGATGCAGAATAGGCAATTCCTAACATTAAAGCCTTTCCAAAACTAAAGTTTTGTGGAGTTGTGTCAACGGATGGATCATCTTTCAACGTTTCGCTGAACTGATAAATAATCGCAAGTCCAATCGGCACCATCATCATTGCAGTTGCTGTATTAGAAATCCACATCGATAAAAATCCAGTAGCAACCATAAATCCTAATACGATACGATCACTGTTTGTACCGATTACAGAAATGATCGTTAACGCAATTCGACGATGTAAATTCCACTTCTCCATTGCTAAAGCGATCATAAATCCACCCATGAATAAAAAGATTGTCTCATCGCCATAGGAGGAAGCGGTTTCTTTTACATCCAAACCTTGAGTCAATGGGAAAAGTACTAACGGTAATAAAGATGTAACCGGAATTGGTACAGCTTCCGTAATCCACCATACCGCAATCCATACCGTACTTGCTGCAATTGCGACCCCTTCAGAAGATAAACCTTCCGGATTAAAGAATAATAACATTAATACGAATAAAGCCGGTCCTAGAAAGAGTCCAATTCGTTTCGCATTATTGGGACGATGTTCTCCACCACCGTAATCATCTCCTGATTTTGATGCAGAACTTTTATCGTTAAACCTTTCTTTCACAAATTTAGATTTGTTAGGGTTGACGAAAAGTCGGAAAAGATCCTTTACTTCGTCATGCATATTCCAAAGCCTACCCCAAAGTGATGAAATCATGTTAATAGCTCCTTTCATTTGTCATCTTGATGTTCCTTTTGTGTTGCATAAACAAAAATAAATCTTGGATTGGGTGAATTTATACAACTATATTAATTAAAATAATATATTTACGCAACTATAAAGAAATGAAATTTTCGTTGCATACTTTAATGAAATAGTTATAATACGCATGATTACAATGTTTCTGTTAACTGAATTTCCAGAAAATTTTATTTTTTCATTGTAAACGCTTAACGTTTTCGCTCTAATACGATTACATATAATTGTCTCTTGATATAATTTTTTTATATATAGTTTCAGGCGAGATAAAGTTTATTTATCCTAAAATATAAAAATAAAATAAATGGAAACTGCTAGTGTAAAATTAGATTTATTTTTTTATTCATGCTATTATTAAAAATGTCTATAACACTCTAATTGATTAAAGAGGAGAAGTGAGAATGAAGAGAAGACTATTTATATTTCTAACTTTAGTATTCGCTACGATTCTATTAGTCGCTTGTGGCGGAGATACAGGTACGACTACAACCGATGGAGCGGATACTGAAGCCAATGAAGATACAGAAGTATTAGTCATTGGTGTAGATGACAAGTTTGCACCGATGGGATTTCGCGATGAGGATAATGAGTTAACTGGCTTTGATATCGACTATGCTCGAGCAGCTGCAGAGTATATGGGAGTAGAAGTGAAGTTCCAGCCGATCGACTGGAAAACGAAAGAAAATGAACTTTCTAGTGACCGAATCGACTTAATTTGGAACGGCTATACAATTACCCCTGAACGAGAAGAAAAAGTAGATTTTACAAAACCATATTTAGAAAATGCACAAGTAGTTGCCGTCTTAGAAGATTCTCCTATTGAAAGTTTAGAAGATTTAGAGGGTGAAGTAATCGGCCTACAAGCTTTATCATCAGCGATGGATGCATTAGAGGCCAATCCAATTTATGAAAAGGTCGCCGAAGTGACAGAGTATGCAGATAACGTGTTAGCTTTGAACGATTTAAAAGCAGGCCGAGTAGAAGCTGTTGTAATCGATGAAGTTGTAATCGATTATTATATGGCGCAAGAGGAAGGGACCTTCCGAGTTCTCGATGAGGGCTTAGCACCAGAACAGTACGGAGTCGGTGTGAAAAAAGGCAATACGGAATTGTTAGACAGATTGCAAAAAGCCCTTGATGAGATGAATGAAGATGGAACTGCAGCAGAAATTTCAGAAAAGTGGTTCGGCGAGGATAAAATTTTAAAGTAGTAAAGGAAGTAAAATAGACGGACGAAAACGTAATCGCTCCGTCTTTTTTATAGTACTTAATAGCAATACATGTTGGGAAAAGGGGAGAAGGGCACGGTGCAACTCGACTATATTATTTCAATTTCTAAACCGATTCTTGAAGGAGCACAGATTACTGTTTTATTATTTATAATCGCAATTGTAACGTCGATTCCTTTAGGATTTATCGTTACATTGCTCGTCCGGAGTCGGTTTAAAGTTATTTCAATTTTAGCTCAAACATTCATTTATTTAATGCGTGGAACGCCTTTATTATTGCAACTCTTATTTTTTGTCTTTGGTTTACCACTTCTCCCGATTATCGGTGAGTATTTAGTGCTCGATCGGTTTGTTGCAGCAACGTTAGCCTTTATTTTAAATTACACTGCTTATTTTGCCGAGATTTATCGTGGGGGCTTACTAGCCATCGACAAGGGGCAATACGAGGCAGCCCAAGTCCTCGGGTTAAATCGATTCCAGACGATGGTACGAATTATTTTACCTCAGATGATTCGGACGGTCTTACCACCGGTTGCGAACGAATCAATCACGTTAGTAAAAGATACCGCTCTTTTGTACGCAGTTGCCGTCCCAGAACTTTTACATTATGCTCAAACAGCTGTGAACCGAGATTTTACCATTATTCCGTTTTTCTTAGCGGCGATTATTTACTTATTAATGACGCTCGTTTTAACCATTGTATTTAAATTTTTAGAAAAAAGATTTAGTTATGAGTAATACATACCGACTGAAAGGATGAGTCCGTTGCCGATTATACAAGTATCCCACTTACAAAAGTCTTTCGATTCATTAAAAGTGTTAAAAGACATTTCCTTCAATGTTGAAAAAAATGACGTCGTTGCCGTAATCGGGCCTTCTGGTTCAGGAAAAAGTACGATGTTACGTTGCCTAGTCCATTTGGAAGAAGCAGATGGAGGTTCGATTCGAATTAATGGAGACTATTTAGTACAGGACGGACAATATCCTCCTTTGAAAAAGATTCGCGAAATTACTGCAAAAATGGGGATGGTTTTTCAACATTTTAATTTATTCCCACATTTATCTGTAAAAGATAATTTACAGTTAGCACCGAGGTTGACACAAAAGCCATCAGCCAATAAGTTACAAGAAAGAACTGAAGTCTTATTAGAAAAGGTCGGCTTGTTAGATAAAATTAACGATTATCCAAATCAACTATCGGGTGGACAGAAGCAACGCGTCGCCATTGCGCGAGCACTTATGTTACAGCCGGAAATTTTACTTTTTGATGAGCCGACTTCTGCGCTTGACCCCGAATTAACCGGTGAGGTATTAAAAGTAATTCGTGAATTAGCCGAGGAGCAAATGACGATGATTGTCGTAACTCATGAGATGGACTTCGCCAAACAAGTCGCAAATAAAGTAATCTTTATGGATAATGGAAGAATCGTTCAGGAAGGAAATCCTGAAGAAGTCCTGGAAAATTCAACAATCGCAAGGACGAAACAGTTTATCTCCGGTTTGCATCGTTAGCTACTTTATATATTTAGGCAAACATAAGACGAAAATTGGAAGTAAGGTTATTGTTTTAGACGATTGTACCGAATTACATGACTATACGTCTATCACTCCTTCACCATACATTATAGTAGGGACGTATAAAGGAGGAGTGAAAGATGTATAAAGCACGCTCATTTCGACGGTTTTGTAGCTGTCATGATGCGATTGAACAATTAAAACACTCTCACCGTAGACCATGCCACCATCACCATCATTGTTGTAAATCCCATTATAGTTCTTATCACAAACACCACTACCATTATGGAAATAAAGGGACGTATGACTCACATCACAAACGTCCAGTACCTTGTCGACATCCGTACGATTACAATGACTATTATGATTATCATCGTCCACCCCATCATCATACCGGATGTCAATGTTATTATTGTCGAAAACAAAACCGACCGCGTCACTCTAGTTATTGGCGTTAACGATGAATAATCGATGATAGAAAAACCGGTGTTCAATTATGATTCTGAACACCGGTTTTATTATAACGATCCCCTATATTTATTTCGTGACTTCCTTATTATGCATATAACTTCCGACGGAAATGTTTAATTCCATTATAAGAAAATAACGTCTTTTCTCCATCG
Source organism: uncultured Pseudogracilibacillus sp. (assembly GCA_937960785.1). GTDB lineage: Bacteria > Bacillota > Bacilli > Bacillales > Amphibacillaceae > Pseudogracilibacillus. The sequence goes on along the minus strand of CALGOZ010000074.1, from coordinate 12,103 downwards.
ACGTACGTTTCTAAATGGACAGATTTTCCCCACAATTTAAATAAATATTGCAACACATATTCTAAATGTTCCAAGTCAAGCTCGATTCCTTCATACTGATGTAGTAAATAAAGTTCGCCATTTCGCATATAATCCCCATCATAAACGACGATATAAGGAAAACCACCATTCGTACGAGAGACGATTAATTGTTCACGAATCGCTTCAAATTGCTTATTCGTAATTTGATAGACATTACCTTGTTTTTCGTAAATAAATAAATCTTCTTCTTGGACAAATTCTTTCGTTAAATAATTACGAATAAACGAAGTATCATGGTCCATCATGCGTACATCGAAAATTTTCTCTCGTCCAGAATTAGGTCTAACTCCGTTTAATCGCATTTCTTCTGTTGGATGATCGTATGTTCGTTCAATATATTCAAATAACTTCAACCCAAGATAATAAGGATTTAAACTACCAGGGGAAGGCTGTACGACAGAGGCATTTAATTTAGCATATTCGATTAGTTCCTCATCAGTTAAAGGAAGTTCGCGCATAATTCGTTGATGCCAATAAGTCGCCCAACCTTCGTTCATAATTTTCGTCTCTAATTGAGGCCAAAAATAAAACATCTCCTCACGAATCGTCGTAATAATATCCCGTTGCCAATTTTCAAGTATCGTACTATGTTGTTCGATGAAAAGTAATAGATCTTTTTCTGGAGTTTCAGGGAAAGTAACTGGTCCAGTTTCTTCCTTATTATATATATCCTCTTCAAAATGGAGATCGCTATATGGAGTGTTAGGGCGGGTATTTGATTTTTCCCTTTCTTTTATATCTTTTATTTCGTTATGGGGATCGATATGTTCCTGGATTGCTAATACAGCATCGAGGAAAGACTCTACCGTTTCCTTTCCGTAGCGTGATTCATAGTAACTAATTCGTTCAGACGTTGCCGCCATACTGTCAACCATGTCTTGGCGCGTCGACTGGAAATGATAATTATTTTTAAAAAAATCACTATGGGCTAATACGTGAGCGACGATTAATTTATTTTGGACTAACGTATTCGTATCGAGCAGAAAGGCGTAACATGGATTTGAATTAATTACGAGTTCATAAATTTGACTTAAACCGAGGTCGTAATGGAGTTTCATTTTATAAAATTGCTTTCCAAAACTCCAATGAGGAAAGCGGGTCGGCATTCCGTACGCACCAAATTGATAAATTATATGAGCAGGACAAATTTCATAACGCATCGGATAAAAGTCGAGCCCGAAATGTGAAGCGATCTCAGTTATTTCATCGATCGCTTTTTCTAATTTTTTTTGATCTCTCAAAGGGACTCACCACCTTATAAAGAAAGAACGTATGCCGGAAGCCTATTGTTTAAAGAATCTTTTCAATGCATGATATACATCTTCTTTTTTTCGTAAAATATAATGTCTGAACTTTTCATGTTCAATCGTCCGATAGGCATTCATTAATGTTGAGTATTTCCGGTATACATTTACTTCACCGTAGCCGAAGATATTTGCGATTTCCATCAATTCATGAACGAGACGTAGGCATTTTCTATTATCTGTCGATAAATTATCACCATCGGAAAAATGAAAGGGATATATATTATATTTAGTAGGGTGATATTTCGTATCGATTAATTCTAATGCTTTTTCATAGGCTGAAGAACAAATCGTACCACCACTTTCTCCCTTAGAAAAAAACTGTTCCTCGGATACGACTTGGGCCCGCGTGTGATGGGCAATATAACAAATTTCAACGTGCTCGTATTGTTTTTTCAAAAACTTCGTCATCCAGAAGAAAAAACTTCGGGAAATCATTTTTTCCTGACGTCCCATCGAACCGCTAGTATCCATCATCGCAAGAACGACCGCATTTGACTCTGGCTTTTCTACATCTGTCCATGTTTTAAAGCGTAGGTCATCATCAATAATTGGATCGATCGACGGCTTACCTCGTTGAGCATTCCGCTTTAATGCTTCTAGGATTGTTCTTTTTTTATCGATATTGCCGATGAGACCTTGTTTGCGAATATCATTGAAGGTAATATCGGTGATGGTCATTTTTTTCGTATCTTTTTCTTCTAAATTAGGAAGCTCTAATTCTTCGAATAAAGCTTCCTCGATATCACTTATCGCAATATCAACTTCGTAGTAGTCGACACCAGGTGTATCCCCAGGTTTAGTTGTAGAATCTTGAGTTTGTTGCCCTGCTTGATCTAAAGCTCTTCCAATAATATCACCGACTTGACTTTTACCATCACCAGAACCAACTTGTTGTTGTTTTTCATTGTTATAGCGTAATTTATATTCATTAAGGGAGCGGATTGGAATGCGAACCGTTTGTTTTCCGTCGGAGGTTACAATACTTTCCTCGCTTATAATTTCCGGCAATCGATTTTGAATCGCTTCTTTTACTTTTTCATCGTGGCGTTTTTGATCTTCGTATCCTTTCCGGTGAAGCGACCAATCTTGTTTCGATATAAGAAAGTTTCTCATTATACCCCTCCCTTACTTTTTGTTGAAGTAAAGTTATCGACTTAACAAACTACCGACATACTGAAGAAGTTCATTTGCTGATACGGAATTATACCCGTGTTCATCGATTAGACGTGCGATGACTTCGTTAATCTTTTTCAATTGTGTTTCATCTGGTGTTTTTGTCGTCGTTGTAATTTTCACGACATCTTTTAAGTCGGCGAACAATTTTTTCTGAATCGCTTCGCGGAGTCGTTGATGGGAATGATAGTCGAAACGTTTACCTTTCCGTGCGTATGTCGAAATCCGAATTAAAATTTCTTCTCGAAATGCTTTTTTCGCATTCTCAGAAATACCGATTTGCTCCTCAATCGAACGCATTAATTTTTCGTTTGGATTTATTTCTTCATCCGTTAAGGGGTCACGTAACTTCTGATTGTTGCAATATGCCTCGACATGATCTAAGTAATTATCCATCAATGTTTGTGCGGATTCTTCATAGGAATAGACGAAGGCTTTTTGTACTTCTTTTTTCGCAATTTTATCGTATTCCTCTCGGGCAAGGGAGATATATTGTAAATATTCTTCTTTGTCTTCTTCTGTAATCGATGGATGTTGGTCGAGTCCATCTTTTAATGAACGTAATACATCTAGAGCATTAATCGATTTAACTTTCTTTCGAATTAATGCTGAAGATATACGATTAATAACATAACGCGGATCAATACCACTTAAACCTTCGTCTGGAAATTCACTTTTTAATTCTCGTACATTTATTTGTTCATTCATATCGACTTGTTGCCCATCGTATAAATACATTTTCTTCACAAGGTCGATCCGTTGCTTTTTTGAACGTTTTAAACGAGTTAAGATCGAAAAAATTGCAGCGACCCGTAAGGCATGGGGGGCGATATGGACATCTTTTAAGTCGCTTTGGGCGATCATTTTTTCATAAATTTTTTCTTCTTCACTAACGCGCAAATTGTATGGTATCGGCATAACAATCATTCGAGAATGGAGTGCCTCATTTTTCTTATTACTTATAAAACTACGAAACTCTGCTTCATTCGTATGGGCGACAATAACTGGGTCAGCACTAATTAACGCAAATCTACCAGCTTTAAAGTTGCCTTCCTCTGTTAAAGATAGAAGATGCCATAAAAATTTCTCATCACACTTCAACATTTCTTGAAATTCCATTAAACCCCGATTTGCTTTATTCAACTCCCCATCAAAACGATAAGCTCTCGGGTCTGATTCCGATCCATAAGTCGCAATAGTAGAGAAGTCGATACTTCCGGTTAAATCAGCGATATCTTGAGATTTAGGATCAGATGGACTAAAGGTGCCGATTCCGACTCGCTTATTTTCAGAAAATAATACTCGCTCGATAATTACATCTTCGATACGGCCGTTATATTCCTCTTCTAAGCGTAATGTATTTAATGGTGACAAACTTCCATTAATCCGTATACCATATTCTTCATAAAAGTCGTCACGTAAATGATTTGGAATTAAGTGAAGCGGATCCTCATGCATTGGACATCCTTTAATTGCATAAACTGCCCCTTCATCGGTTCGTGTAAATCGTTCTAATCCTTGTTTTAAAAGGGTGACAATTGTCGATTTTCCACCACCTACTGGACCCATTAAAAGTAAAATTCGTTTTTTTACATCGAGATTTTTTGCTGCAGGATGGAAATACTCTTCAACTAATTTTTCGAGTGTTTCATCAAGACCGAATAATTCATCGGTAAAAAACTTATACTGTTTGCGACCATCTTTTTCCTCAATTCCAGCATGAGTTATCATATGATATAAACGGGAATGGGCAGACTGGGCAATATAAGGGCGTTCTTTTACTAACTGTAAATACTCCGCAAACGTACCTTCCCACTGTAACTTTTCTTCTTCCTCACGATGCTTTTGTAATTTGGATAACATATCCATTCGTTTTTTATTCCTCCTTTATAATAGAGGTGTATTGATAGTTTATGCTTAAAGAATCGTAATGTTGCATTGAACTTTATTTTGTTTAATTAGAAAAAGGTTACGAATAGCCGTCTCTATAAAAATATGATAAATTAACAGTAATTCGAGTAAGTGTGTATTTTTATGTTTAGATCTATGGTTCTTGTTCGTATGCAAAGGTTTATGAATTTTAATTCAATTAAGTAGAAAGGTCGTCGGATCATGAAGCGAAACGTCACTTACTTACCCCATGTAAAACAGGACGCGGTAGAAAAATTAGAAAAAATCGAACGTTTATTACAAGAAGAACAGTATAAAGACGCGCTTTTTTTAATAAAAAAACTTGAAAAATTACAAATCGAGCCGATTACAAATCGTGTAATAAGAGGAAAGTTACTAGCTTTATACGGTTTGGAAAAGTGGCAAAGTCTCGAACGATATTGTGAAGAGATAAGTTCCCACTTTTCAATCACAAAAACGGAAGATTATATAATTGCCTATGGAGCTAGTTTGTTTTATCAAGCCCAATATGAAGAAGTAATTAATTACATAGAAGAAAAATTAGACGAAATTGAGCTTTCACCGGTTAGTTTAAAACAGCTAGAACAATGGTATGATGCAAGTAAAGAAGAAGTAACGAATGAAGCCAAAACATTAATGACAAAATTTAAACACGCGATCATATCTGAAAATGAAACAGCCCAGTGGCAGCTTTTTCACCAGTGGAAAAAGTTAGGCCAACCACCCCCGGAAATGTTCGAAATATTGCTGGCAGAAAAGGCGGTTAATCCTTTTGTAAAAACAAAAATAATAGAGTCCTTACAAGATGGGAATAACGAACAGGAAGTAATCGTTAAGAAATTCGATCAAGAAGCCTTCATTATATTAACGGAAATTCCACCAATCGCTGAGCATCCGATTTACATCCAGACGCTTAAAGCTTTGAGCAATATAGAACAAAAGAATCCTACCGTCTACACCTTTACTTTAGAATTGTTACAACGATACATTGAATATGTATATCCGTTTTTATATAAAAAGGATGAGATCTATATCGTTGCTGAAGCTTTAGAAGCGATTGCTACGGAACATTTAACTGGCGAGTCAACTACGCATGAAAAAGCCGTGAAAAATAAAATTACACAAATCGTAACAAGTAATGAAGCCTATTTTCGACTATTCTTAACGTAACGATATATATATATTTTGAAAGGCAGTATGAATATGATATACTAAAGAAGTTGAAAATCTACCCCAAATCGTTTGATTAAGATTATAATAGTAATAATAAATATACAATGTCGAACGGTTGCAGTATGAAGTGAAAACATAAATTAAAATATTAGAAAATAAATGCATTTAATGAAGTTGGAGGTAATAGTAATGTCGGTTACGGCAAAATGGGAAAAACAAGAAGGAAACGAAGGTACTTTAACAATTACAGTATCGGCGGAACGCTTTGATGAAGCATTAGACGAAGCGTTTAAAAAAGTAGTTAAAGATGTCTCTTTACCAGGATTTAGAAAAGGAAGAATTCCACGAAACATTTTTGAAAGTCGTTTCGGTGTAGAGGCCCTTTACCAAGATGCAGTCGATATCGTTTTACCAGATGCATATGCAGAAGCGGTTGAGCAAACGGAGATTTTCCCGGTAGACCAGCCGCAAATTGATATCGAAGAAATCGAAAAAGGCAAAGACTTAGTATTCGTTTGTGAGGTTACAGTAAAACCAGAAGTAGAACTTGGAGAATATAAAGGAATCGAATACGAAGATGAAAAAATTGAGGTAACAGAAGAAGAAGTAGACGAAGCATTAAAAACATTACAAGAAAGTCAGGCTGAGCTCGTCTTAAAAGAAGAAGGAACGGTCGAAGAGGGCGATACAGTTGTAATCGACTTTGAAGGATTTATCGACGATGAGCCGTTCGAAGGTGGAAAAGGGGAAAACCATTCCTTAGAAATCGGTTCTGGACAATTTATTCCTGGCTTTGAAGACCAGTTAATCGGCAAGGAAGCCGACAGTGAAACAGAAGTTAACGTCACGTTCCCTGAAGAATATCATGCGGAAGACTTAGCTGGAAAAGATGCAGTCTTTAAAGTAAAGATTCACGAAATTAAAGAAAAAGAAGTACCCGAGTTAGATGATGAATTTGCTAAAGATGTCGACGAAGACGTTGAAACGTTAGCAGAATTGCGAGAAAAGAAAGAGAAAGAATTACTCGAACAAAAAGAAACAGCTTTCGAAAACAAAAAGCGTGAAACAATTATCGAAAAAGTAACAGAAAATGCAACGATCGATATTCCAGAAGCAATGATTGAAACAGAACTCGGAAATATGTTACGTGAATTCGAACAAAACTTACAAATGCAAGGCATGACACTTGAAAATTACTATCAGTTCAGTGGCCAGTCTGAAGAAGAATTGAAGGAACAGATGAAAGAAGATGCAGAAAAGCGTGTGAAAACGAACTTAACACTCGAAGCAATCTTTGAAGAAGAAAATCTCGAAGTATCGGAAGAAGCAATCGATGAAGAACTTGAGAAAATGGCCGAAATGTATCAGTTAGAAAAAGAACAAATCGTCAGTATGTTAGGTGGAAACACCGCAGTACTTGAAAACGACTTAAAAATGAGAACGACAATCGACTTCTTAGTTGAGCAAGGGAAGGCAATCGAAGCAGAATAATAACAAGGTGCAATTTTGCACCTTGTTTTCCCTTATATAAAAGCAGATTTGTGGTTAGGATAATTAACAATTAGCAATCATATTTAATATATAGTAAATAATAAGCATATTTTACATTAAGTTACCAACACATACTAATTAGTGTAAAAAGGTTTATTTTCGAAAATGTATTTGATATGATTGCTATAAGCTCAACATATTAAAATGAGTTTAAAATTTAGGGGTGAAAAGATGTTTAAATTCAATGATGAAAAAGGCCAATTGAAATGCTCTTTCTGTGGTAAAGACCAAGATGCAGTAAGAAAATTGGTAGCTGGCCCAGGTGTATATATATGTGATGAATGTATTGAATTATGTAATGAAATCATTGAAGAAGAAGTAGGAATGGAAGAAGAAATTTCCTACGATGAAATTCCGAAACCACAAGAAATTAACGCAATATTAGATGAATACGTCATCGGGCAAGATGAAGCGAAAAAGACTTTGTCCGTAGCCGTATATAATCACTATAAACGGATTAATTCAATGAGTTCTAGAGACGATGTCGAACTAGCGAAAAGTAATATCGCAATGATCGGACCGACAGGAAGCGGTAAGACATTGCTCGCCCAAACGTTAGCCCGCATCCTCAACGTACCATTTGCTATTGCCGATGCTACTTCTTTAACTGAAGCTGGTTATGTCGGTGAAGACGTTGAAAATATTTTATTAAAACTAATCCAAGCTGCTGATTATGATATTGAAAAAGCAGAGAAAGGGATTATTTATATCGACGAGATCGATAAAGTAGCTCGAAAATCTGAAAACCCTTCAATTACCCGCGATGTATCAGGGGAAGGTGTACAGCAAGCTTTGCTTAAAATTTTAGAAGGAACTGTTGCAAGCGTCCCGCCACAAGGTGGAAGAAAGCATCCACATCAAGAGTTTATTCAAATTGATACGACGAATATTTTATTTATCGTCGGTGGAGCTTTTGCAGGTATTGAAGATATCGTCAAACGTCGAATTGGTAAAAAAGTAATCGGTTTTGGTGATCAGTCTGATTACGAAGAGTTAGATAAGGGAGAACTGTTATCCCGAGTTTTACCAGAGGATTTATTAAGCTTCGGCTTAATTCCAGAATTTATCGGACGTTTGCCAGTCGTTGCCAGCTTAAAGCCTCTCGACGAAGAATCGTTAATTCGCATTTTAACAGAGCCAAAAAACGCTTTGGTAAAACAGTATCAAAAGCTGTTCCAAATGGACGATGTTGAGTTAGAATTCGAAGAAGAAGCGTTACGAGGCATCGCAAAAAATGCTATGGAACGAAATACCGGAGCTCGGGGATTACGTTCGATCTTAGAGTCGATTATGTTAGATATTATGTACGAAATCCCATCGCGCGAAGACGTCGAGAAATGTATCATTACACCAGAAATGGTTAATGACAAACATGTAAGACCGAAACTGTTATACACGGATGGAACCGTTGAAGAAAGTAGAAAAGAAGTTCCAAAAGAAAGTGCGTAAACGATAATCATACAGAAAAGACTGACTTTTGTTTGTTCCACTCGCAAGTCTAATAAGGCGTGGACATGTACTCACGATAGTCAGTCTTTTCTTTTTGAGTAATTTTCGATGGTATCTTATATTATTTTGTATAAAATAAGAAAAATACTTTTAAATTTAGTAAATATCACGATTATCGCATATAATGGTATATGGTCTTTGAAATATCATTTTGTATAGAAGGTTCGAAATAAAGGAAAATAAGATTACCTTTAGCGAATAAATGCAGTTTTCAATGCGACAATAAGTTAGAAGGAGGCACGTACCTTGAAAGAAAAACAAATTGTAGAATTGCCTTTACTAGCTTTACGGGGTGTGATTGTTTTTCCAACCATTGTGCTACATTTAGACGTCGGTAGAAAGAAGTCAATCGCTGCTTTAGAATCGGCGATGATGGGAAAACAAGAGATTTTTCTAGTCACACAACGGGAAGTAGCAGTTGAAGATCCAAAACGTGAAGATTTATATAATGTCGGAACGATTGCAAAAATTAATCAAATGATTAAATTACCAAACGGGACGATGCGAATTTTAGTTGAGGGATTGCAACGAGCGGAATTAGTTCGTTGTATCGAAATGGAAAACGAGCTCGTTGCTGAAGTTGAACCACTTACTGATATTTCCGAAAACCGCCACGAAGAAGAAGCCCTTATGCGTCAACTCGTTTCTCAGCTTGAACAATATATTAAATTATCTCGTAAAGTAACTAAGGAAACCTTAGCAACTGTAATCGATATTGAAAATCCAAGCCGTTTAACGTATATGATTTCTTCCCACGTGCCGCTTAAAATAAAAGATAAACAATCGCTTTTAGAAATAAATAATTTATCAAATCGCATGCGTCATTTGCTTAATTTATTAGCTAACGAGCAGAAAGTACTTGATCTAGAACGTAAAATTGGCAAACGTGTCCAAACGTCAATGGAGCGTACACAGAAAGAATATTATTTACGTGAGCAATTAAAAGCAATCCAAAAAGAATTATCCGAAAGCGACGGGAAGTTAAGCGAAGTTGATCAGTTACGAAAAGATATCGAAGAAGCGAAGATGCCCGAGCATGTTGAAAAAGTTGCCCTCGAAGAATTAGACCGCTACGAACGAGTGCCACAAAATTCAGCCGAAAGCTCTGTCATTCGTAACTACTTGGACTGGTTAATTTCCTTACCATGGCATGAGAAAACAGAAGACGTAATCGAAATCGATGAAGCGGAACGTATCTTAGATGAGGATCATTACGGTTTAGAAAAAGTAAAAGAACGTATTTTAGAATATTTGGCCGTACAAAAATTAACGAAGTCAATCCGTGGTCCAATTATTTGTTTAGTTGGACCTCCAGGGGTAGGGAAGACCTCCTTAGCTAAATCGATTGCTCGAGCAATTAATCGAAAGTTCGTTCGTATTTCTCTCGGCGGTGTCCGCGATGAAGCAGAAATTCGCGGTCATCGACGCACGTACATCGGTGCGATGCCAGGACGAATTATTCAAGGGATGAAAAAGGCAGAAACAATCAACCCCGTATTTTTACTCGACGAAATCGATAAAATGTCAAACGACTTTCGAGGCGATCCATCTTCTGCGATGTTGGAAGTGCTGGATCCGGAGCAAAATAGTAATTTTAGCGACCATTTTATCGAGGAAACCTACGACTTATCGAATGTGATGTTTATCGCAACGGCAAATTATGCGAATCAAATTCCTGGCCCACTACTCGATCGGATGGAAGTTATTTCAATTGCAGGATACACAGAAGTAGAAAAGCTCCATATCGCCAAGGAACACCTAATTCCAAAACAACTAAAAGAAAATGGGCTAACCGGGGCGAACTTACAATTTCGTGACGACGGTTTATTGAAAATAATCCGTGAATATACTCGAGAAGCGGGAGTTCGTGGTTTAGAGCGTCAAATTGCAACACTTTGCCGTAAAACAGCAAAACTTCTTATCTCTGGTAAACAAAAACGGGTAGTCATTACTGAAAAACGAGTCGGAGATCTTTTAGGTAAACCTTTATACCGTTATGGACAGATGGAGAAGGAAGACCAAGTCGGCACGGCTACAGGTTTAGCTTACACAGCTGTTGGAGGCGATACGCTTTCAATCGAAGTAATTCATTATCCTGGTAAAGGCGAACTCCGTTTAACCGGAAAACTAGGCGATGTCATGCAAGAGTCTGCTCAGGCCGCTTTTAGCTATATTCGTTCTCGAACGAAAGAATTAAAGATTCGTGAAGACTTTCATAAAAAGTATGATATTCACATCCACGTACCTGAAGGAGCAACACCGAAAGACGGCCCTTCAGCTGGAATTACGATGGCAACTGCTCTAATTTCTTCATTAACGGGTCGAGCCGTAAAACGAAACGTCGGTATGACTGGAGAAATTACATTACGTGGAAATGTTTTACCAATCGGTGGTTTGAAAGAAAAAGCTTTGAGCGCGCACCGAGCTGGCTTAACGGATATTATTATCCCAGCCGAAAACGAACGCGATCTATCGGATATTCCAGAAAGCATTCGTAAAGATTTAAACTTTATTTTAGTCGACCATTTAGATGAAGTTTTAGACCATGCTTTAGTGAAAGAGGAAGAAAAATGAAAATAACAAACGCAGAAATCGTAACGAGCGCTGTCGAACCTAGTCAATATCCAAAAGATCTATTACCGGAGATTGCGTTAGCTGGTCGCTCTAATGTAGGCAAATCATCGTTTATTAATTGTTTATTAGGAAGAAAAAATTTAGTCCGCACTTCCTCAAAACCAGGAAAAACCCGGACATTAAACTTTTATAACATTAATGATTCCTTCCGTTTTGTCGATGTCCCAGGATACGGTTATGCAAAAGTATCAAAAAAAGAACGAGCAAAATGGGGTCAAATGATGGAGGCCTATTTCGAAACCCGTGAACAATTAGCCCTCGTCGTACTCGTCGTTGACGGTCGTCATCGTCCGACTAACGACGACATCCAAATGTTTGAATACGTCTCATATTTAGAACTTCCTTTACTTGTGATTGCAACGAAATTCGATAAGGTAAAACGTAACCAACAACAAAAACAACTAAACCTTATTAAAAAGACGTTACAATTAAACGATGAAGTTCCACTTATTCCTTTTTCAGCTATAAGTGGTTTAAACAAAGATCGTATATGGAAGCAAATTGAAAACTATTTGTAAATCTTTAAAAGTCACCACAACATCGTATTAAATAACGAAGTTCAGATTTTATTGGTTATCGTTTAAACTTAATCAAAATTAAATTCTCTAAATCATAGTTGGGCCATTTATAATTCCTTCTCAATGGTTTTCTGGTTAAAAGCATTGTATCGTAGGAATTATCTAATGGCCCTTTTTTATCTTTCCATTTTTAATTAGCCACTTATGTGTCCTTCAGCCTTTGTTAGGAAACTTTAGCTAAAAAAG
>CALGOZ010000073.1 GCA_937960785.1 uncultured Pseudogracilibacillus sp. | reverse complement strand
CTTGATAAATGAGCCAATAAATAAAACTCTAAAAACTCAACCGATGCGGGAAAGTCTAATCTACGCTTTCCATAAAACTCACTCGACGAGGAGAAATCTAAGCCAAACTTGCAAAAAACCCGCCGTGCGGAAAATAATAGATACGGTTTCAATAAAACTTTCTCAACGTGGAGAAACCTTAAATAATTCTTTATTAAAATCTCTTTTAACAAAATCAAACTTGCGATTATGACGCTTAACTTATGACAATATATCGCCAAAATAAATTATCAATACAAAATAGTTTCCGACAAAATAAAATGGACTGGATTCCCAATCAAAGAGAAACTCAGTCCATTCATTTATTTAAGTTTGTTTTTCCCCAGCCTGTTTTTAATAAAACTTATTTACTATACTTTAGTCCATGCACCTTTCATCTCGATATCTGCTGCGAAAAAGGTTCCATAAACAGGACAGCGAGATTCAACTTGTTTTTGTAACTCTTGAATTCGTTCTTCGGATTCTGACGTTTCAACTTCGACATCGACTGTCACTGTTTCAAAATAAGTGCGAACACCAGGCTCTCCCATAAAACCACGAGGATCGAACTCTCCCGTTGCTTTAAAAGTTAATCCTTGTAAATCGAAATTCATTTCTTTTGCTACCATATGCGCGACGACATTACCACAACCAGCTAAAGCTGTTAACATATATTGAAGCGGATTGGCTCCTTCGTTATTTCCACCCATTACTTCGGCTTCATCGACGATAATTTCATGCTTCCCCGCTTTTACAACGGATTTCATCCCTTCGCTTTGTCCTGATACTTGCATTTTCATTTTCTTCATTGTAAGATTCCTCCTAAAAAATTTTTTATCTCTATGAATGAATTGCTTTTTCCTTTTCTGTTAAAGTTATATTTTCTCTTTCTTTAAATACGTTCGGCACGATCAATCGGTTGTACATGACAACTCCTTGTTGTTGGACCATAAAAGCAATCGTTATAAGTAATGTCGCTTCCATTCCAAAAGAAGCTGCACCGACACCGATTGCAATCGATAAGTTACGTAATGTCGTACCATAAACTAAGGATAAGCCATCCTCCCTTGAAAAGGAGCGCTTTGCAAGCCATGTAATAAGCGCGAATAAAATAAGATAAAATAAAATTAATACGATAATACTTAACCAAATTAATGCGATATTTTGTGTAATAACATCGGCACGCATACTAACCGAAGCGAAAATAATATAAAGCATCGCCCAAATACTGATTGGTTGTACTTTAGGTTTAATTTTTCCATTTATTGTTTCAATAGGAAAGCGTCTCCGTAATAATCTCGTCGTAAGAAGACCTAATAGCAATGGAATAAAAACAACAACTAAAATTGTTCGCATTACCGTTAACAACTTAATATTTACAAATTGTCCAACCATCCCATATAAATAAAACGGCGCTAAAATCGCTCCTAAAAGTAAACCAAGAACCGTTAATTTTACTGATGCCGGTACATTTCCCTTCGAAATCGATGTCCACGAAATAGTCATTCCACTAGTTGGTAACAAGGCAACTAAGGCTAAACCGGCAAATAAAATCGGCTCCTCTCGTAAAAATAATAGACCTAAAACATAGGCTAATAGCGGTATGAATATAAAGTTAAGTAACATTGCATAGCCGATTAATTTCTTTTCTGTTAAATTAATGAGCGCTCTCCATTGAAATCCTATCATCGTAGGATAAATCATCAACATCGTTGCAATTAATATCGTTCTTCCCATCCAAGATGTATCAACAAACTTTCCAGTAATAAATGCAAGGATAAGAACGATTGGAATACTTATCATTAAATTTCTTGCTGGAAAAAAGTAAAACTTTTGCAAAGACTGTTTCCCCCCCTTCCATGCTCAGTAATATACCATACGGGGTATTTGGTGTAAAGTAGTTTGCCTATTGAATCTAACGGAAAGATTAATTTACCATTTAAAGCTACATAAAAAAACTTGTGGATACTTTTTTTATCAAAAGCATCCACAAGCTGTTTTCACTTTTAAAGGCTTGTATATAACTAATAAAATAGCTATAAAATGACTAGAGTTATAAATCAATTTATGGGGAGTTGATATCTTATGGAAATTTAGAGGGAGTCGATTTTACTTTTTTTATAGGTAGAATAACTTTGATTGTAATAATTACGTCTATTTAACACTTTTTTAGATAAAAAAAACACCCCCCACATTCGGAGGTGTTTCAAAATTGATTGATTTTACACACATTATTATACACACATATACACTGAGCATAAACTCTCGTTTCATGCCCCTTTTAGTCATATTTTACAGACATACTTTAAGTTCATATCACTGTATGAAGTACATTCAAGCTTATTAATTAGGATTGTATACTAATTAAAAAGGCAAATCATCGTCTGCAATTTCAACTTTTTCCCCATCGTTTTCAAATGGATTCGGTTCTTCACGTGATTCCGCTTGTTCATATGCATCCTGTTGTGGTGGTTGATACGATGGAGCTTGTTGTGTTTGAGGCACGGATTGTTGCTGATAGGAATCGTTTTGAGCAAATCCTCCCATATCCGGTCGTTGTTGCGCTGCACTTCTTGATTCTAAAAATGTAATATGTTCAGCTAACACTTCCGTTACAAACACTCTACGACCTTCTTGGTTTTCGTAAGATCGTGTTTGAATTCTTCCGTCAACTCCAACTAAACTACCTTTTCGCATGTAATTAGCTAAGTTCTCAGCTTGTTTACGCCAAGTGACACAGTTAACAAAATCTGCTTCTTGTTCTCCTTGCTGATTTCTGTACGGACGGTTAATTGCGACCGTAAAGTTAGCTACTGGAATACCATTTGGTGTATAACGCAACTCGGGATCTCTCGTTAATCTACCTGCCAAAACGACTCTATTCAACAGTAGTACCTCCTTTTAGTTTTCATCGAGACGAACAATCATATGACGAAGGATGTCATCAGAATATTTCGCATGACGATCAAACTCATTTACCGCTTGTTCGTCAGACTTAAAGTTAACGACGACATAGTATCCGTCACGCTCGTTATCAATTTCATATGCAAGACGACGGGAACCCATTTCGTCAACTTTTTCTACTGTAGCACCGTTCTCTTTTAAAATGTTGTTAAAGCGCTCGATTAACTCGTTACGCGCCTCCTCCTCAACGGAAGTACGAACGATGTACATCACTTCATAATCTCTCATATTTAGCACCTCCTCTTGGACTACACGGCTCTATTTAAACATAGAGCAAGGAGCAATTTATTAATTACTCACAGAAAGATATTTTACCAAACTTCTACCTACATATCAACAAAAGATCCCTTTTCAAGTTATACATTAAAACGGAAATGGATGACATCTCCGTCTTGAACGAGATAATCCTTACCTTCTAGGCGTACTTTTCCATTTTCTCTAGCCTTTGCCATTGAGCCGGCCTCCATTAAATCATTATAAGAGACAGTTTCAGCTCGGATAAATCCTTTTTCAAAATCTGTATGAATAATTCCGGCTGCTTCCGGAGCTGTCATTCCTTTTTTAAAGGTCCAAGCTCGAACTTCTTTTTCTCCAGCAGTAAAGTAAGTCGCAAGGCCGAGAAGTTCGTAAGCTGCTTTAATTAATTGATCCAGTCCAGATTCTTCGATACCAAGCTCTTCTAGGAAAAGTTCCTTCTCTTCTTCGTCTAATTCGGCAATTTCTTCTTCAATTTTTGCACTTACAACGATTACTTCAGCATTTTCTTCTTCAGCATGTTTTTTCACCTGTTGGACGTATTCATTATTTTCGATATCTAAAATATCATCTTCTCCAACATTTGCGACATATAGGACAGGTTTTGCCGTTAATAAATGAAGTTGGTTCGCAATTTTTTGTTCATCTTCATTAAGTTCAACACTACGAGCTGGTCGATCTGCTTCTAGTGCCTCTTTCAAACGTTTCATTACTTCAAATTCTTGTACTGCTTCTTTATCTTTTTGGCGAGCTAGCTTTTCCGTTCGTTCGTAACGTCGTGATACAGTTTCTAAATCTGCTAATATTAATTCTAAGTTAATCGTTTCAATATCATCGATTGGATCGATAGTACCTGAGACGTGTGTAATATTTTCATCTGCAAAACAACGAACGACATGACAAATTGCATCTACTTGTCTAATATGTGATAAAAACTGGTTTCCTAAACCTTCCCCTTTACTAGCTCCTTTTACAATTCCGGCAATATCCGTAAATTCGAAGGCTGTTGGGACTGTTTTTTGTGGTTTTACAACTTGGGTTAACTTTTCTAAACGAGCATCCGGAACTTCTACAATCCCTACATTCGGGTCAATCGTACAGAAGGGATAGTTAGCCGCTTCTGCTCCAGCTTTTGTGATCGCGTTAAACAACGTCGATTTTCCTACGTTAGGTAAGCCTACAATTCCTGCGGTTAATGACATTTCTTTTCATACTTCCTCTCTTTACATTTCATATCCTCTGTTGCGATCTTCATTCGTATTATAAAGGTATTTGAAACTCGTCGCAACCAACTATTTTTAATCTTTTACATTTCTAATTAAATCAAAAATGAAAATTGAATTCGGTTTTATTTAGTTTCTTTCGATTGTAAAACACGCTTTAACTTTTTTGTGAATTCATTTCTTGGAATTAAGACGCTTCGATCGCAAGCGAGACATTTTATTCGAATATCGGCGCCCATACGAATAATTCGCCATTTGTTTTCACCACAAGGATGTGGTTTTTTCATTTCAACGACATCGTGTAATTGAAACTTTTTTTCACTCATCCTTACCATCCCTTTACGTATAATGTTTTTTTATTCGATATATACTGATGTAATAAACTAAATGAAGGAGTATTACTATGTCGTTATCAAGGAATGAACATCCACTTTATTCAATTCAATATAATCAACGTTTTGCAACGTTAAAATTAACGAATTATTTGCAATCTATTATACCAAAAAATCAATCATCCTATGTGATTGCGTGCATCGGTACAGACCGATCGACAGGTGATAGTCTAGGTCCACTTACCGGTTCTTTGCTAGAGCGTTACCCGCTACAAACTTTAAAAGTATACGGTACCTTACATAAACCGTTACATGCGTTAAATTTATTAGAAACAATCGATCAAATAAAGGAAACCCACGATAATCCTTTTATTATTGCGCTCGATGCCTCTTTAGGTTCACTCCAGTCGGTTGGAACAATTTTTTGCGGAATCGGATCATTGAAACCTGGTTCTGCATTAAAGAAAGATTTGCCTGAAGTTGGTCAAGCTTATATTTCAGCGACAGTTAATTTAAATAGTGAAATAAATTATATTACCCTACAAAATACTCGCCTCTCCCTTGTGTACGATATGGCGAAAGTGCTTGCTTCTAGTTTGTATCGTTTAGATCGTTCTATTAATCAAAGGTTAACATTAAAATAAGCTTATAAAAATATTGGCTTTATATAAAGAATAACTACTACTACAAGTAATGCAGGTAACAGGTTAGTTATCCGTATTTTCGTTATATTTAACATATTAAGACCGATAGCCATAATTAAAATACCACCAATCGCCGTAATTTCCGTAATTATTTGATGTAATATTGCTTCCGGAACGATTGCATAAATATATGAGGCTAATAATGCAATTGAACCTTGGTATATAAATAACGGAATTGCTGATAACATTACACCTATTCCTAACGTACTTGCCAAAACGATTGAAGTAAAACCATCGAGAATTGATTTTGTATAGAGAATTTCATGATCTCCTCGCATACCACTATCTAAGGCACCAAGAATAGCCATTGCGCCAATTACAAAAATTAATGTTGCTGTAACGAAACCTTCTGCAATATTCGTTTCTTTATGTTTTTTTAATAATAAATCACTTATATATGTAGCAAATCGATTTACGTAATATTCAATTCGTAATCCTTCACCTATAATTGCTCCAATAAGAATACTTACTAATACGATTACGATTGATGTTGTTTCAAGCGCCATCGTAATACCAATGATGAATACAGTTAAACCAATACCTTGTAAAATCGTTTCCTTATAATTCTCTTTTATATTTGTAAATAACAAACCTAGCAATGTACCAATGATAATAGTGATGACATTTACTATTGTTCCGAGTAATACCATAAAATGTCCTCTTTTTTTAGTTTTATTGGAATGTTTCACGTGAAACATTTTAAGTGACGAAAAAGACTGCCTTATATTAAACAAAAAGACAGTCTTTAGACGAAATTTATTCTGCTAAATAATTAATTGTTTTTTAAAATATCGATTAACTGTTCTAGTTCTTCATTTGAATAAAATTCGATTTCAATTTTTCCTTTTTGTTTATTCTTTTCTATTTTTACATTTGTTCCTAAGTGTTCGCGTAAAATTTCTTCCTGTCGCAATATAAAGACATCTTTTTTCTTCGTTTGTTGTCTTTTCTTCGGCTTTTTCTCCTCATTTAAACGTTGTACCAGTTGCTCAACTTGACGAACGTTTAATTGATCACGAATTATCCTTTTTACCAATGATGTTAATTGGTCTTTTTTCTTTAATCCTAAAATTGCCCTAGCATGTCCCATTGATAGTTGACCACTATTTACGTAAGCAATTACGTCTTCAGGTAATGATAGTAAGCGCATCGTGTTAGAAATATGGGAACGACTTTTTCCAATTTTATTTGAAAGTTCGTCCTGGGTTAATTTTAATTCTTCTATTAAACTCTTATAAGCTAACGCCTCTTCGATTACAGTTAAATCTTCCCGTTGTAAATTTTCTAGCAAAGCGATTTCCATCATTTTCGCATCGTCAAAATCTTTAACGATTGCGGGCACTTCAGTTAGATTGGCTAATTTTGCAGCACGGTATCTTCTTTCACCTGCTACTATTTCATATCCTTTAATACTTTTCCGCACAATGATTGGTTGAATAATTCCATACGTTTCAATCGATGTTTTTAACTCTTCAAGCGCATCAGCATCGAACGTTTTCCTTGGTTGATATGGATTTGTCCGTATTTCTTCAATAGAAATTAATTCAATTTCTTCTCTTTGTTCATCAATATCACCGATTAACGCATTCAATCCTTTACCTAATCTTTTCGCCAACGTTTAACACTTCCTTTGCCAGCTCTAAATATACTTCAGCTCCTTTGGAACGAGGGTCATATACAGTGATAGGTTTTCCATGACTAGGTGCTTCTCCTAAGCGGATATTGCGTGGAATAATTGCTTCGTACACTTTTTCTTGGAAATACATTTTCACTTCTTCAATTACTTGAATTCCTAAGTTTGTCCGAGCATCGAACATCGTTAGTAATACTCCTTCAATCAGCAAATTACGATTTAAATGTTTTTGAACGAGACGAATCGTATTTAACAATTGACTTAAACCTTCTAAAGCATAATATTCTGCTTGAACTGGAATCAAGACACTTGTTGCTGCCGTTAACGCATTTAAAGTTAGTAAGCCTAAAGAAGGCGGACAGTCAATTAAAATAAAGTCATATTCATCTTGTACCGACTCTAATGCCGCTTTCAACTTTTCCTCTCGTGAAATGGCTGATACTAATTCAATTTCTGCTCCAGCTAATTGAATAGTTGCGGGAATAATTGATAAGTTTTTAAATTCCGTTTCAATAATGACATCCTTAGCTTCAGCTTCACCAATAATTAAATTGTACACACACTCATCTAAATCGCCCTTATCTAAACCGACTCCACTCGTTGCGTTACCTTGTGGATCGATATCAACCAACAATACGCTACTACCTAGTTCTGCTAAGCTTGCTCCTAAATTTACTGTTGTCGTAGTTTTACCTACACCACCCTTTTGATTCGTAATCGCAATAATTTTACCCATTATGCCACCCACCTGTTTAATTGATTCGCTGTAACGATTACTTTTTCACTTTGATCGTTATTTGATAGTAATCTCCTAGATCTTCTTCTTTTGTTTCAAAATCTATTCCGGTTTTTTCGATTAAATCTAAAGATCGACGTATTGTGTTCGTCGCAATTCGTATATCTTTGCTTATAAATTGTGTTTTCGGTTTACGTTTTTTCTTCTTTTCTTTTCCGCCTTCTAGATGTTTTTTCACTAATTCATCCGTTTGGCGAACGGTTAATTCTTGTTCGACGATTATTGATAAAAACTGGAGCTGGCTTGCTTCATCAGGTAGCTTTAGTAAAGCACGAGCGTGTCGTTCCGATATTTGTTTATCGATAATTGCCTCTTGCACTTCCGAGGGTAAAGATAATAAACGAATGCGATTAGCAATTGTCGATTGACTTTTTCCTAATCGTTGAGCTAAAGCTTCTTGTGTTAAACTATGCATTTCTAACAACTGTACATAGGCATTTGCTTCTTCTATGACGGATAAGTTTTCCCGTTGGATGTTTTCAATTAAAGCAATTGAAGCAGTTTCTGTATCTGTTAGATCCCTAACAATTGTCGGTATCGTTTCCCATTCGAGTTGCTGAGCAGCACGAAAACGTCGCTCCCCTGCAATTAATTCAAATTCATCGTCATTTTTTTTACGAACGACGATAGGCTGAATCATTCCATGGGTTTTTAACGTTTGTGCAAGTTCTGTTATCTTCTCTTCATCGAACTTAACTCTCGGTTGATATTTGTTCGGAACTATTTTGTTAATTTCCAACTGTATAACGTCTTCGAATTCCGCCGTTTCTTCCTCCGATTTATCACCGCCAGCGAAGAGCCGATTGAAAGATTGCAACATTTTTACATCACCTTTATTAAAATATATTAAATTGTTTCACGTGAAACATTTTGATGACAATCTCTTAATTACTAGTTATAAACTATTATTATAGTAAGTTATGTACAATAATTTTGTTAGTTTTAAATAAAACATAAGAAGTGCAACTAAACGTCTAAAAATAGAAAAAAATAAACTTAACTATGTTAAGTTTATCATATATATCATAGAAAAAATACTTTAAAAGTTATAAATTTATTTTATTTATTATTTTAAAGGGGTCTTCGTTGGGGCGTCCCGGCCTTACGTGGGAATTGTTTTGCTGTTTTCCTTACTTTTTTAACCCAGATAAGCGACCTTTCCCCTTCATCCTCAGGTAATGTAAAGTTTTCCTGTCTAATTAGTTTACCACCTAATTGTCCAATAGCCCGTTTTCCATCTGTAAGCTCCTCATCAATTGCACTACCTTTTAATGCGATAAACAGCCCTTCTTCACGACATAAAGGTAGACAATATTCAGCTAACACGTTCATTCTAGCTACAGCCCGAGCTGTGACAAGATCGAACTTTTCTCTATAAGTCCGATCCTGTCCAATATCTTCAGCTCGACCATGGACAAGATTAACATTAGTAAGATTTAATTCATTAATTAATGTTTCTAAAAAATGAATTCGTTTTTGTAACGAATCGATAATTGTTACCTTTAAATGAGGGTAACATATTTTTAATGGAATACTAGGAAAACCTGCTCCAGCTCCAACATCACAAAGGGTTTCAATATTAGAGAAATCTTCGTAAAAGCTAGGCGTTAACGAGTCGTAAAAATGTTTTACGTATACTTCTTCTTGATCAGTAATTGCAGTTAAATTTACTTTCTCATTCCATTCGATTAATAAATGATAATAAGTTTCAAATTGTTCGAGCTGGCCCTTATCTAAAGACAGATTATGTTGTTTAAGCGCTTTTTGAAATTGTTGTTCGTTCATTTTTTTACTCCTTTTAACTTGTCCGCTTCACATTTCCTTGTTCAATGTAGACAAGTAAAATAGAAATATCTGCTGGATTCACACCTGAGATACGTGATGCTTGACCGATTGATAAAGGCTGGATTTCCTTTAGTTTCTCTCGAGCTTCTGTCGCTAATCCGGTAATTGCATCATAATCGATATTCTCTGGAATTTTCTTATCTTCCATCTTCAACATGCGCTCTACTTGTTCGTTAGCTTTCTTTATATAACCTTCATATTTAATTTGAATTTCTACTTGTTCTTTTACTTCTTTAGGTAAATCTTGTGTACCGAACATTCGTTCTAGATGTTCATATTTTATTTCTGGACGTTTTAATAAGTCATAAGCTCGTGTGGCATCTTTTAAAGGTGTGGATCCTGCTTCTTTTAATATCGCTTGTACGTCATCGGAAATTTTAATAATTTTCTTATATAAACGTTCTTTTTCCTCTTCAATTAGTCTAACCTTCTCCTGGAATTGTTCATAACGTTCTTCGCTAATTAATCCCAATTTATAACCTAATTCCGTTAGACGCAAATCAGCATTATCATGACGTAACAATAGACGATATTCCGCTCTTGAAGTCAGTAATCGATATGGTTCTCTTGTTCCTTTTGTTACAAGATCATCGATTAACACTCCGATATACCCTTGGGATCGGTCTAAGATAAACGGATCTTTCCCTTGAATTTTTAAAGCAGCGTTAATACCAGCCATTAAACCTTGGGCAGCCGCTTCTTCATAACCGGAAGTACCGTTAATTTGACCTGCTGTATATAAGTTTTCTATTTTTTTCGACTCTAGGGTCGGTTTTAATTGAGTGGGAATAACTGAATCGTATTCAATTGCATAACCAGGGCGCATCATTTCAGCTTTTTCTAATCCTGGAATCGAGCGAAGTAAATCGTATTGAATCGATTCTGGTAAAGACGTTGATAAACCTTGAACGTATACTTCCTCTGTTTCTCGACCTTCTGGTTCTAGGAAAATTTGGTGCCGTGGCTTATCATGGAAACGAACAATTTTATCTTCAATTGAAGGGCAATAACGAGGACCCGTTCCCTTCTTCATTCCAGAATACATTGAAGATAAAGATAAATTATCGTTTATAATTTTATGGGACTTTTCTGTCGTATACGTTAACCAACACGGAATTTGATCTTCGATATACGTCGTCGTTTCGTAGGAGAAACTTCTTTTTTCCTCATCTCCCGGTTGTATTTCCGTTTTATCATAGTCGATTGTATGGCCATTGACCCGCGGTGGTGTGCCAGTTTGGAACCGCGTTAATTCAAAGCCGAGTTTTTCCATTTGTTCTGGTAACGTTTTTGAAACCCTTTGGTTATTCGGTCCACTTTCATACTCTAATTCACCAATTAACACTTTTCCACGCATAAACGTTCCGGTCGTTATAATTACTGTTTTGGCATAATAATTCGCCTTCGTTTCGGTGCGCACTCCTACACATACGTCATTTTCTACAATTAGCTCTTCAACCATTGCTTGCTTCAAAGTTATATTCGGTTCGTTTTCAAGTAGATGTTTCATTTTTTGCACGTAAACAGGTTTATCAGCTTGGGCTCGTAAAGCTTGAACTGCTGGACCTTTACGTGTATTTAACATTCGCATTTGGATATATGCCTGGTCAATTACTTTCCCCATCGCACCACCTAGAGCATCGATTTCTCTAATGACTATCCCCTTCGCTGGTCCACCTAAAGATGGATTACACGGCATATAAGCAATCATGTCTAAGTTTAACGTTAGCATTAAGGTTTTTGAACCCATTTTCGCTGCCGCTAAAGCTGCTTCACAACCTGCATGACCCGCACCAACGACGATAACATCATACTCTCCAGCATTATATGTCACTTTTTTCACCCTTTTTAATAATTTATTTTCCTAAACAAAATTGCGAGAACAATTGATCAATTAAACTTTCGCTTGCTGTATCACCAATTATCTCCCCTAAAAACTCCCAAGATCTACGAACATCAATTTGGACAATATCTAAAGGCATTTGCATCTGTAATGCTTCTTGTGCGTCGACTAATGCTTTTTTCGCTTTATTTAATAAATTAATATGACGGACATTCGATATATAAACTTCGTCTTGTTGCTGGACTCGTTCCGAAAAGAAAAGCTCTTGGATTGCTTCTTCTAACTGAGCAATTCCTTTTCCGTCTTTTAATGACATGTAAATAACGGGCCGGTCTTTAGTTAATTCGTTTAGTTCTTCTACATTTACTTTTTGTTCTAAATCTGTTTTATTAACAATGACAATGTATGGAAAACCTTCTAACATTTCAATTATTTTACGATCGTCATCAGTTATCGATTCGTTATAGTTTAGCATAAATAATGTTAAGTCCGCTGTTTCTAAAATTTCTTGTGATCTTTTCACTCCGATTTTTTCAACGAAATCGTCTGTCTCACGAATTCCAGCCGTATCCATAAGACGTAATGGAATTCCTCTTACATTTACATATTCTTCGATAACGTCACGCGTCGTTCCAGCAATATCTGTAACGATTGCCCTTTCTTCTTGGACGAGTGCATTTAATAAAGAAGATTTTCCGACATTTGGTCTACCGACAATTGCTGTTTTTATTCCTTCACGTAAAATTTTACCCTGTTTGGCTACTTGTAATAAGGATTCGATTTCTTGTAAAACATAAGCTGTTTTTTCTTCCATAATTTCATGAGTCATTTCTTCGACATCATCATATTCTGGATAATCGATATTCACTTCTACGTGGGCTATTGTTTCAATTAGTTCTTGTCGTAACGATTTAATTAAAGAACTAAGTCTTCCCTCTAACTGATTCATTGCGACTTGCATCGCTTCATCGGTTTGGGATTGAATGATATCCATGACGGCTTCGGCCTGGGATAAGTCGATTCTTCCATTTAAAAAAGCACGTTTCGTAAATTCACCAGGTTCTGCCAAACGTGCTCCTTCATCCAACACTAATTGTAAAATTCGCTTAACGGCAACAATACCACCGTGACCATTTATTTCTACAATATCTTCAACCGTAAACGTCTTTGGTGCCCGCATAACTGATACAAGCACTTCATCAATCGTTTCTTCTGTATGAGGGTCTACCAGTTTGCCATAATGAATCGTATGACTCTCGACTTTCGTTAAATCTTTTCCTTTAAATAGTTTATTCGTAATTGAAATTGCCTCATCTCCACTCAAACGAACGATTGAAATTGCTCCCTCACCAACTGGAGTGGAAATTGCAGCGATTGTATCAGCTTCCATGCGTTATGCACCTCCGTATAAATAAGTAGTATTCCGATAGTTAAGAGTATCATAATTGAAAAAAAAAATAAACTTATCCACATTTAGAATAAGTTTATTTTTTATATTTATACATCTAAGCTATATTATGTTTTATTCGGTTTAATTACGACATGACGATGAGGTTCATTACCGTTAGAGTAAGTAGTAACGGATGTTTCATTTTGTAAAGCAGTGTGAATGATTTTCCTTTCATAAGCAGGCATTGGCTCTAACGTTACTTTACGATTAACCCGCGTTGCTTTACTTGCCATTTTTTGGGCTAAGTCGATTAATGTTTCTTCTCGACGTTTACGATACCCTTCCGCATCGACGACAACAGAATGAAATTGCGTTGCATATTTATTTAATACAAGTTGTGTTAAATATTGTAAAGCATTTAATGTCTTACCCCGACGGCCGATAAGGAGCGCAATCTTCTCTCCAGACAAGTTGAAAGTAACCCGATTATCCTCCTGTTCTACCTCAACCTCTACATCTACTCCCATATGTTTGGCTACTTCCGTTAAGAAATCTGTCGTAAGCTCGATATTATCTACCTTTTCCTTTATCTTTACAACTGCTCGAACTGAACCGAAGATACCTAAAAAGCCTTTTCTTCCCTCATCGATAATTTCTATTTCAGCTCGTTCTCTCGGAAGTTTTAACTGTTGCAAACCCGATTCAATTGCCTCGTCAACAGTTTCTCCACTCGCAGTTATTTCTCTCACTTTTTGTCTCCTCCATTACTTGCTTCTTTTACCATTGGGTTACGGATAAATAACGTTTGTGCGACCATGAAAATATTTCCTACTACCCAGTATAATGCAAGAGCTGATGGGAAAAAGAATGCAATGACTGTAATCATTATTGGCATCATATATAACATCATCGTCATCTGTGGATTATTCGCAGCTGCGCTATTGCTTGACATCATTAATTTTTGTTGTAAGAAGGTAGCCCCACCGGCAATAAGCGGTAATATATAGTCTGGTGAACCTAACTCAAACCATAAAAACACACCTTCTCGAATCTCAAACGTCCGCATAATTGCATGATACATTGCAATTAGGATCGGCATTTGAACAAAAATAGGTAAGCAACCTGCAAAAGGATTGACGCCTCGCTCTTGGAAAAGTTTCATCGTTTCTTCTTGTAATTTCTGCTGCGTTTTAGCATCCTTTGAACTGTATTTTTCTTGAAGCGCTTTTATTTCAGGTTGAACTTCTTGCATCGCTTGTGTACTTTTAATTTGTTTAATCATTAATGGAAGTAGCAACACGCGAATAATTATCGTAACAACGACGATCGCTAACCCATAACTTCCATTAAATAAATCAGCGAAAAATTTAATTAATAAAGATAGAGGATAGACGAAATATTCGTTCCATATCCCTGTACTTTCTGCATCTATTGGTTGATTTACTTCAGTACATCCCGATAGTAATAAAAGTGCTCCAACTAGTAATACGACTATGTACGACTTGTTTCGCAACACGGTTTCCTCCTAACTTACAAAAGTTAAAATTTATTTTATTAACTTCTCGTGTCTTAATAAATGTTGTAAGCTTTTACACACTTCGTGATACGAGCGATCAACGGCTCTCGCCCTAGCTATAATAATCATATCATATTGCGGCTTTAATTGATCTTCTAACTGCATTATACATTCCCGAATATAGCGCTTTATTCGATTTCTAGTTACCGCATTACCTATTTTTTTACCTACAGATATACCGACACGAAAATGTTGTTGTCCTATTTTCTTTCTATAGTAAATAACTAGTTCCCGGTTTGCAAAAGATTTGCCAGATTTAAAAATAGCTTGAAACTCACTGTTTTTCTTAATACGATATGCTTTTCTCATCGACATCACCTTTAGATGCGAACGTTCCATTACTACCAATATGAAATATGGACGATCATTATTATATCGTTTCTAAAATAATTACAAGGTAAACCGTATAGTTAAAACTGAAAAAGACCACTGAAATTAGTCTCAGTGGCCTATGCTGATAAACGTTTTCTTCCTTTACGACGACGACGCGCTAATACTTGACGTCCTTTTTTTGTCCTCATACGAGCACGGAATCCGTGATTTCGTTTTCTTCTACGATTACTCGGTTGGAATGTTCTCTTCATTACTTGCACCTCCCTAAAAGGTAATAATTAAAGTTAATAGAACGAATAGGAGAGCAAAAAGCATAGATAAACTCAATTCATTCTTAAAGTTTACATAAATCCGTCTTGATAATTATACGTAAAGAGACGCAATTAGTCAACAAACATTATATACATATAAAAATGAAACATAAAAGAAAATTAAAATTAACCATTCCATATATACTCCTTATTATTTGTTCACATTTTATGTCGAAATTTGCAAACAAAGTATCCACACTTTTAATATCCACAATCTTTTTTCCAACATTTATCGACAAAGTTATCCCTAACTTAACAGATGTGGATTCACTTTTTGTGAATTGTGAATAATAACTTGAATAGGTATTATAATTCATTGCAAAATAACTAAATTTTTGCTATTGTTATATGTGCTTTACCTGTGAATAACTTTCTCCCACGCTTCTCTTATCCACAGATTGTGAGTAAAATGTTAACAAGTGTTTTGTTTTTGTAAATAGATTATTAACATTGTGTATAATTTTCTCTCACTTTTTATAAAATAAACTCATTATTTGTTATAAAATATCCCCTTCTTTTCTTTTTTTACCGAATTTAGTTTGCTTTATAAAGAGAAAAGGAAGGTTTTTTACGCTCAAAAAGCAATATTATCCTTATAAAAGAGGTGTAGTTCTTGAAAAACGTACACGAATTATGGCAGTACATATTAGCGGAAATGAAAACAAAAGTTAGTAAACCAAGTTACGACACTTGGTTAAGTGAGACAGAAGCAAAAAATTTAACCAATAATGTGTTTACTGTCCTTGTACCTAATGAATTTATTCGAAATTGGCTTGAAAAAAAATATACGGACATGATCGAAGAATTACTCCAACAAATTACCGGCACCCCTCTTTCGGTTTCTTTTGTCATTGATGAGTCTGAGGAAAGTCAAATGGAAGAAAGCGTTGTCAAAAAACAAGAGAAGCAAACTAATCAACAATCACAGCGTAACATGTTAAATCCGAAATATACGTTTGAAACTTTCGTCGTTGGAGCAACGAATCGTTTTGCTCATGCAGCTGCTTTAGCTGTAGCTGAGGCACCTGCGAAGTCTTACAACCCACTATTTATATACGGTGGAGTTGGACTTGGTAAAACCCATCTCATGCATGCAATCGCTCATTATGTCCAAGAATACCATCCGGAAAAAAATGTAATTTATTTATCTAGTGAAAAATTTACTAATGAATTCATAAATGCAATTATGGAAAACAAAGCGGAAACATTTCGTAATAAGTACCGAAATGTCGATATTTTATTAATTGATGATATTCAATTTTTAGCTGGAAAAGAGCAAACCCAAGAAGAGTTTTTCCATACGTTTAATACATTACATGAAGAAAATAAACAAATCATTATTACAAGCGATCGTCAACCTAAGGAAATTCCGACACTAGAAGAAAGACTTCGTTCACGTTTCGAATGGGGATTAATTACTGATATATCTCCACCTGATTTAGAAACGAGGATCGCTATACTATCGAAAAAAGCAAAAGCAGAAGGTTTGACCGATATATCTAGTGATGTGATGCACTATATTGCTAATCAAATCGATACAAATATCCGTGAACTTGAAGGAGCGTTAATTCGTGTAATTGCTTATGCCTCTCTAGTAAATAGTGATATCGACGTCCAATTAGCGGCTGATGCTTTAAAAAGTATTATTAAAAACCGTGAGCCCGAAAAAATTACAATCGAAAAAATCCAAGCTTATATCGCTGAACAATATTCGATTACTGTCGATGATTTACTATCAAAAAAGCGAACTCAAGCTATTGCTTTTCCAAGGCAAATTGCAATGTATTTAAGTCGAGAATTGACTGATAACTCTTTACCTAAAATTGGCGATGCTTTCGGTGGTCGGGATCATACGACAGTAATTCATGCTCATCGCAAAATTACCGATCAAATCGAAGATGACCTTTCTTTTGCAAGTGAAATAAATAAACATATTGAGCAATTAAAGACAACGTAAGGCTGTGAATATGTAATAGTTTGTCCAAACGTTATCCACATGTTGATAACATAGGCAAAACATTATAAACTATAGTAATATTACACTTATCCACATACCCACAAGGATTACTAAGATTACTTTATATTTATTAATTAGTTATATAAGGAGGAACAAAATGAAATTTACAATCCGTCGGCAACCATTGTTAGCCAGTATACAAGAAGTTAATCATGCCATTTCACCAAGAACAGCAGTCGTACCAATATTAACGGGAATGAAACTAACATTAGATCAAAACATCCTTACGTTAACAGGTAGTAATTCAGATATAACAATTGAATCGACGATACCTAGTACTATAGAAGATGAAGAAATTATTACAAATATGGAAAATGGCTCTATCGTCTTACCGATTCCCCACTTTTCTGATATTATACGCAAGTTACCTGGGGATTATGTACAAATCGAAGTAAAAGAAAATTTTAAAACGATTATAAAAGCAGAACAATCTGTTTTTGAATTACATGGCCAAAGTAGTGATGAATATCCGCATATTGCGATTGATAAAAATGATCCCCACTTTTCAATTGAAGCAAATAAATTGAAACAATTAATACGTCAAACAGTTTTTGCTGTGTCGACAATGGAAACCCGTCCAATTTTAACGGGAGTTCATATGACGATTCATAATGGGGATGTACGTTTTACAGCAACGGACACTCATCGTCTTGCTCAAAGTCAAGTGACAATAGAAAAACATACAGATTCGCTCGATGAAATGAGTATTGTTATTCCAGGACAAA
The DNA here is from genome assembly GCA_937960785.1 of uncultured Pseudogracilibacillus sp. Classification (GTDB taxonomy): domain Bacteria; phylum Bacillota; class Bacilli; order Bacillales; family Amphibacillaceae; genus Pseudogracilibacillus. The sequence goes on along the minus strand of CALGOZ010000073.1, from coordinate 29,476 downwards.
GTTTACACGAATTAAACAAAATTATATCTGAAGACGATGAACAAATTTCTGTTTCTATTATGCAAAACCAAGTACTTTTTTTCACTAAGAGAAAAGCATTTATTTCTCGTTTGTTAAGTGGTACTTATCCAGATACGGAACGGCTCATTCCAACGAATTTAAATACGTCGTTACATATTCAGACGAATGAATTTATCCGCACGATCGACCGGGCAGCTCTCCTTGCAAGTGCAGAACAAAATAATGTGATTCGTTTCGAAGCAAAAGGCGATGGAATGATAGAGATTTCAAGTAATTCGCCTGAAATCGGCCGTGTAAACGAGCAAATGGCGATTTTATCCCACGAAGGAGAAGAAGTTAACATTTCTTTCAGCTCTAGATATTTACTAGATACATTACGTACAATCGATAGTGATGAAGTAACGATTTCCTTTACAGGACCTATGAATCCTTTTGTGATTAAAACACCAGCGAACGACAAAATCTTACATTTAATTTTACCGGTTCGCACTTATTAAAAACGTTAAGTAAAAAATTTTAAGTAAAAAGCGGATTGAATCAAACAAATTCAGATTCGATTCGCTTTTTACTTTTTATATGAAATGATCTCCAATATTATTCCATTTTCATTGAATATTTTTCTATAATGAAAATAACACCTCTTTTAAAAGCAATTTAAAGCAACTGTAAAGCTCTTTTTACTCTTTTGAAGGTTATCCTTTCAATTGACTCTATTATTTAGTAAAATAGAAATTAAGCATATTTAAACGGAAATGAACACTCAGGGTGGGGTGAATCCAAATTGAATAAAGAAACAATCTATATTGATACCCCATATATTACCCTCGGTCAGTTATTGAAAGTAGCGAATGTTTTCGATACGGGGGGAATGATTAAACATTATTTACAAGATCACGGTGCGCTTGTAAATGATGAAAAAGAGCATCGCCGGGGTAGGAAATTGTACGAAGGTGATGTCGTTGTTGTCGAAGGGATGCAATTGGTCGTTGAGCGTCGTCAGTAGAGTGGCCATCTTTCGAACGTAGGTTTTTATCAAGGTTTGATGAACACTTTTAATAAAATTGCTCCCTTTTACTAAATAAATCATCATATAAAAATGGGGAACATTGATGTTTATTAAAGAATTACAATTAAAAAATTTCCGTAATTATGAAGAATTAAATATTACGTTCGATCGTCATATGAACGTCATTATCGGTGAAAATGCCCAAGGTAAAACAAATTTACTTGAAGCGATTTATTTATTAGCATTTACAAAGTCGTATCGAACGAATAATGAACGAGAATTAATTCGTTGGGAAACAGACTTCGCAAAAATTAATGCTATGGTACATAAACGAGCGCAAAAAGTCCCTTTGGAATTAATTTTTCATTCGAAAGGGAAGAAAGCGAAAGTTAATCATATTGAACAACAAAAATTAAGTAATTTCATCGGCTCGTTAAACGTCGTTATGTTTGCACCGGAGGACTTATCCTTAGTGAAAGGTTCGCCACAAATTCGTAGACGATTTATTGATCGAGAGCTCGGTCAAATAGAACCGCTCTATCTACATCATTTAGCTGAATATCAAAAGATTTTAAAACAACGTAACTCCCATTTAAAACAACTACAAACCCAACAGCACGTCGATACGACATTACTAGATGTATTAACAGAACAACTTATTCAACATGCGTCAATTGTTTTACATAAACGGTTCGAGTTTTTAGAAAAGTTAACGAATTGGGCAGTACCGATTCATAAAAAAATTAGCCGTGGTCTAGAAACGTTAAAAATCACATACGTACCATCGATTGAAGTATTAGAAGATGCTTCTGAGGAAACAATAGAACATGCGTACTTAGAAGCGTTTCAACAAGTATTTAAACAAGAGATTCGGCGAGGCACAACGTTAATCGGCCCACATCGGGACGATTTAACATTTTTTATTAATGATAAAGAAGTGAAGTTATACGGTTCGCAAGGCCAACAACGTACAACAGCTTTATCGTTAAAATTAGCGGAAATCGATTTAATTTATGAAGAGAAAAAAGAATATCCAATATTATTGTTAGACGATGTATTAAGTGAGTTAGATGATTTTCGCCAATCACATTTATTAACGGCGATTCAACAAAAGGTACAAACTTTTGTTTCGACTACTTCTGTCGACGGAATCGATCACGAAACATTGCAACAAGCGGCAATGTATCATGTGGAAAATGGAACGGTAACCGTCGGAGCTTAGAAAAATTAAAAATAAGCTTGATTATAAAAAAGCAGGTGAAGAAAGCTAATGGAAGAAAAATTAATAAATGAGCAAGTATATGATGCGGAGCAAATCCAAGTTTTAGAAGGTTTAGAAGCGGTAAGAAAACGACCGAGTATGTATATCGGTTCAACAAGTAGCCAAGGATTACACCATCTCGTCTGGGAGATCGTCGATAATAGTATCGATGAAGCGCTAGCTGGCTATTGTGATCGAATCGATGTCATTATTGGGGAGGATAATAGTATTACCGTTAAAGATAACGGTCGAGGAATTCCAATAGACATACATGAACAATCGGAAAAGCCAGCTGTTGAATTAATTTTAACGGTATTACACGCCGGTGGAAAATTTGGTGGTGGCGGATATAAAGTTTCAGGTGGATTGCACGGGGTTGGTGCAGCGGTTGTAAACGCCCTTTCGACCGAATTAGAAGTGTACGTCCATCGGGAAGGAAAAATTCATTATTTAAAATTTAACCGTGGTGAAAAAGAAGGCGAATTAACACAAATTGGCGATACAGATAAAACGGGTACGATCATTCGCTTTAAACCAGATCCAGAAATCTTTACAGAAACGACTGAATTTGACTATGATATTTTGAAAAAGCGTCTGCGCGAATTAGCCTTTCTCACTCGGAAATTAACGATATCTTTAGAAGATAAACGTGATGAAGAGCGAGAATTAGTTGAGTTTTATTATGAAGGTGGCATTAAAGAATACGTTGAATATATGAACCGGACGAAACAATCATTACACGAACCAATTTATGCCGAAGGGGAAGAAAACGATATTTCCGTAGAAGTAGCCCTTCAATACAACGACGGATTCAATAGTAATCTATTCTCTTTTGCTAATAATATTCATACGCATGAGGGAGGAACTCATGAGGTTGGTTTCCGTACAGCTCTAACTCGAGTCATTAATGATTACGCACGGAGAACTAATTTACTAAAAGAAGACGATGATAATTTATCAGGAGAAGATGTCCGTGAGGGAATGACAGCAATCGTCTCGATTAAACATACTGATCCGCAGTTTGAAGGACAGACGAAAACTAAACTAGGTAATAGCGATGCGCGATCAGCTACGGACTCTATCTTTAGTGAAGCTTTTTCAACGTTTTTACTAGAAAATCCACAAGTTGCAAAAACGATCGTTGAAAAAGGGATGATGGCACAGCGAGCTCGAATTGCAGCAAAGAAAGCACGGGAAGTAACTCGTCGTAAAGGTGCTTTAGAAGTGTCGAATTTACCAGGGAAGTTGGCTGATTGTTCTTCCCGGGATGCTGAGATTAGCGAACTGTATATCGTTGAGGGAGACTCGGCAGGTGGTTCCGCAAAATCCGGCCGAGACCGCCATTTCCAAGCGATATTACCTTTACGGGGGAAAATTTTAAACGTAGAAAAAGCTCGTCTCGATCGGATTTTATCGAATGAAGAGATCCGTATGATGATTACTGCTTTAGGTACGGGTATCGGTGAAGACTTCGATATTACTAAAGCTCGCTATCATAAAATAATTATTATGACGGATGCTGACGTCGATGGAGCTCATATTCGTACGTTATTGTTAACATTTTTCTATCGTTTTATGAGACCTCTTCTTGAACATGGATACGTCTATATCGCTCAGCCACCGTTATATCAAGTAAAACAAGGACGTAAAATTTATTACGTCTATAAGGATAGTGAACTAGAACAATTACAAACTGAATTACCTGAATCACCAAAAATTGATATACAACGTTACAAAGGTTTAGGGGAAATGAACCCCGAACAGTTATGGGAGACGACGATGAATCCCGAGACGAGAACATTACTCCAAGTTCGTCTTGAGGATGCGATTGAAGCGGATGAAGTGTTTTCTATTTTAATGGGAGATCAAGTAGCCCCTCGTCGTCAATTCATTGAAGAAAATGCAAAATATGTAAAAAACTTAGACGTTTAAATAGATTATGTTGGATAGAGTTTTTAGGTGGAAGTTCAACTTTTAGGAGGTTATGAATAGGTGGAACAACGGTCAAATGTAGAACAAAGAAATATAAGTGAGGAAATGCGAACTTCCTTCTTAGATTATGCGATGAGTGTAATCGTATCTCGAGCATTGCCGGATGTACGGGACGGGCTTAAACCCGTCCATCGCCGAATTTTATATGCGATGCACGACTTAGGAATGCATGCCGATAAACCGTATAAAAAGTCTGCCCGTATCGTTGGGGATGTTATTGGTAAGTATCACCCTCATGGAGATAGTGCTGTTTATGAGGCGATGGTACGGATGGCGCAAGATTTCAGTCATCGTTATTTACTTGTCGATGGTCATGGAAACTTTGGATCGATCGACGGAGACTCCGCAGCGGCAATGCGTTATACGGAAGCGAGAATGTCAAAACTATCGATGGAATTAGTACGAGATATTCAAAAAGATACGATTGATTTTACTGGTAACTATGACGAATCAGAAAAAGAACCAACAGTTTTCCCGGCCCGATTCCCTAACTTGCTTGTCAACGGTTCCTCTGGTATTGCGGTTGGAATGGCAACGAATATTCCACCGCACAACTTAGGAGAAACGATCGATGCCGTTTTAGCAATGATTGATAATCCGGATATTACCGTCGATGAATTAATGGAAGATTATATCCATGGACCGGACTTTCCGACAGGTGGCACAATCTTAGGTAGAAGCGGTATTCGAAAGGCCTATGAAACCGGACGCGGTTCGATTACGATTCGTGCAAAGGTAGAAATCGTTGAAAATAGTAACGGAACGTCGACAATTATCGTTACAGAAATACCTTACCAAGTAAACAAAGCTAAATTAATAGAAAAAATTGCTGAACTCGTAAGGGATAAACGAATCGATGGCATTACCGACTTAAATGATGAATCCGACCGTAATGGTATGCGAATCGTCATGCAGTTACGTCGGGATGTAAATGCAAATGTCCTTCTAAACAATTTATATAAACATACGGCATTACAGACGACTTTTGGTATTAATATGCTCGCTTTAGTTGACGGTACACCTCGAGTATTAAATTTAAAAGAAATTTTACATTATTATTTACAACATCAAATTGAAGTAATTCGACGTCGAACTCAATTTGACTTAAATCGTGCCGAAGCTCGTGCGCATATTTTAGAAGGATTACGCATCGCTCTTGACCATTTAGACGAAGTGATTTCTTTAATTCGTAATTCAAAAACGACAGAAATTGCTCGTAATGGTTTAATGGAGCGTTTTGAATTGAGTGAAAAGCAAGCTCAAGCTATTTTAGATATGCGTTTGCAACGCTTAACCGGTTTGGAACGGGAGAAAATAGAAGAAGAATACGCCCAATTACTTGAGACAATTAAAGAGTTAAAGGCAATTTTAGCAAGCGAAGAAAAAGTTCTCGAAATTATTCGTGAAGAATTACTAGAAATAAAGGAAAAATATAATGACGAACGCCGTACGGAAATTACCATCGGTGCGGTTGACTTTTTCGAAGATGAAGATTTAATACCTGAAGAAAATATAATCGTTACATTAACCCATCGAGGTTATATTAAACGTCTCGCAGCCTCAACGTATCGAACGCAACATCGTGGGGGACGAGGAATCCAGGGAATGGACACGCACGAGGATGATTTCGTCGAGCATTTACTTTCAACAAGTACACACGATACCCTTTTATTCTTCACGAATAAAGGTAAAGTGTATCGTCTTAAAGGTTATGAAATCCCTGAGTTCGGCCGAACGGCAAAAGGACTACCAATCGTTAACATATTACAAATCGACCAAGATGAATGGGTAAATACAGTAATCTCAGTTCGTGAAGACGATGAGGATGAAGTAGACGAACGCTACTTATTTTTTACAACGAAAGAAGGGTTATCGAAGCGAGTCCACGTATCACAATTTAAAAATATCCGTCGAAGCGGATTAATTGCGATTCGTCTGCGCGATGAAGACGAATTAATCTCGGTTCGTCTAACAAAGGGTACGGACGATATTGGAATTGCGACAAAACAAGGCTACTTCATTCGTTTCAATGAAGAAACAGTAAGACCAATGGGAAGAAATGCAGCCGGTGTAATCGGTATTCGCCTTCGCGATGGGGATGAAGTAGTTTCGATGGAAGTAATAGAAGACGATGCTTATATTTTACACGTAACGAATAAAGGAATTGGAAAAAGAACTCACATTGATGAATACCGCAAAACAAATCGTGGAGGTAAAGGATATTTCGTCTGTCGTCTAACAGAAGATACCGGTCACGTCGTCCAGGTAAAAATTGTCCATGGCGATGAAGACTTAATGTTAATGACTGTCGATGGTGTATTAATTCGAATTTCAGTAGAAGGTATTCCAGTAACAGGCCGTAATACACAGGGTGTGCGCCTCATTCGTGTCCGTGGAGATGAAGAAGTTGCTACGGTAGCGAAGATTGTCTCAGAGGACGATGAGGAGCATCATGAAGCCGAAGATGAAACTTCCGAGGAAGAAGAATAAATATAATATGTAAATAGATTACAATTTTAAGTAATTTAACTGAAAGAGGGAGAACTGCGTATGGCTGAAATAGCAGTCGAACAATTAAGGCCAGGAATGGTATTAATCCAAGATGTTAAAGGTGTTTCCGGAAGGCCGATTGTGCGGAAGGGTACGGAGTTAACCGAGCAAGAAATAGAGTTTCTTAAGGCATTTTTAATTGAAAGAGTCCACGTTTCGATGTCGACAGAAAAAGTACAATATACTAGTGCTGACGATGGGCAAAAACCGAAAGAAGAGAACGAACAAGAAAGTTCTAAGCAACTAGACGATTCATTTGTTACAGTGTATGAAGAAGTAGTAGTGCAATTTAAACTGCTTTTTCGTTCTTGGCAAGCAAATGCCCCTGTGAAAATGTACTCTATTCGCGAATTATGCTTACCTTTGTTTGAACTAGTAGAATCGAAAGAATTGGACGATATTACGTCGTTACTTCAAGGAAGAAAATCGGATTTATTCTATTATAAAACCGTCGCGGTCAGCTTGCTTTCAATTAAATTAGCTCAATTAATGAATTATAAGAAAAAAGATTGGTTACAAATAGGTTTTGCCTCGTTATTGGCTGATGCCGGTTTAGCAAAAACGGAAGTTACAATCGACTCATCTCAAGCGGATCGGAAGCATCCGATTCGCTCCTACGAGATGATTAAAAATGAACCGACTTTAACTGACCATGCAAAATTAGCAATCGTCCAACATCATGAACGTTTAGATGGCTCAGGTTTTCCAATGCAATTACAGGCGGATAAAATCCATCCTTACGCACAAATTATAGCAGTAAGCGATCGTTATTTTACGTTACTATTAGAAGTCGGTGAAGAAGTCTATGAATACTTAAAAAGAGAAAAAGCTAAACTAGCAACAGATTTAATTAACCTTTTTACCCGTGGTTAAAATCGAACAAAACAGAACGTATGAATATTTTTCAAAAGAGCATGTCTAATAATAGACTAGTTCTTTTTCTTTTTTTACATTTTGCGTTAGAATGATAATTAATTCATTACGAAGAGTTTCACAGAATTTTGTTTGTACGGACAAAAAGTGTACACATCATAGAGGAGGAAAGAAAAAATGAGTAAATTTGCAAAAGAGGGACTAACCTTCGATGACGTCTTATTAGTTCCAGCAAAGTCGGATGTATTGCCACGGGAAGTTAATATTGAAACAGAATTATCCGATACGCTAAAGTTGAATGCCCCGTTTATTAGTGCTGGTATGGATACAGTTACAGAAGCAGAAATGGCAATTGCGATGGCGAGGCAAGGTGGCTTCGGTGTAATTCATAAAAATATGTCAATTGAAGAACAGGCTGAACAGGTCGATCGAGTAAAACGTTCGGAAAGTGGCGTTATTACAAATCCATTCTATTTAACACCAGAACATCAAGTGTATGATGCAGAGCACTTAATGTCGAAATATCGTATTTCAGGAGTACCGATTGTTAATAATGAAGAGGAGAAGAAATTAGTCGGAATTTTAACGAACCGGGATTTACGATTTATCGATGATTATTCCATCGTGATTAAAGACGTAATGACGAGTGAAAATCTAATCACTGGGCGAGTTGGTACAACATTAGATGAGGCGCAAAAAATTTTACAAAAATATAAAATTGAAAAGTTACCTCTCGTTGATGAAAATTATACATTAAAAGGCTTAATCACAATTAAGGATATTGAAAAAGTAATCGAATATCCGAATTCTGCAAAGGATGCACAAGGTCGTTTAATCGTCGGGGCTGCTGTAGGTGTTACAACTGATGCGATGATTCGAATTGAGAAGCTCGTTGAAGCTCAAGTAGACGTCATTGTAATTGATACAGCTCATGGCCATTCAAAAGGTGTATTAGATCAAGTAAGAAAAGTACGCGAAAAGTATCCTGATTTAAATATTATCGCTGGAAACGTCGCAACAGCGGAAGCAACGAGGGATTTAATCGAAGCGGGAGCAAATATCATCAAGGTCGGTATCGGGCCGGGTTCAATCTGTACAACTCGGGTTATTGCAGGGATTGGTGTACCACAAATTACAGCAGTATACGATTGTGCTCAAGAAGCAGAGAAACACGGAGTACCAATTATTGCTGATGGTGGGATTAAATATTCTGGAGACGTCGTAAAAGCCCTTGCAGCTGGTGCTCATGCAGTTATGTTAGGAAGTTTATTCGCTGGAGTAACAGAGAGTCCTGGTGAAATGGAAATTTACCAAGGGCGTCAATATAAAGTGTATCGTGGTATGGGTTCTTTAGCTGCAATGAAATCCGGTTCGAAAGACCGTTACTTCCAAGATGAGAATGAAGATGTGAAAAAATTAGTTCCTGAGGGTATTGAAGGCCGGGTTGCTTACAAAGGTGCTTTAGCCCATACGATGACTCAATTAATCGGCGGATTACGTGCTGGTATGGGTTATTGTGGTACGGAAAATCTAGAAAAGTTACGTCGTGATGCTCAGTTTATTCGAATTACGAATGCAGGTTTAAGAGAGAGCCATCCTCACGAAGTTCAAATTACAAAAGAAGCACCGAACTATTCAGTAAAATAAAGAACCATCACAATATGTAACATTTTTTAAAACAATAGTTAGATATCGCTCATCTCATATATGTTAGGTGAGCGATATCATATTTTATATTTAAAGCTTTTGATTTTTATAATTTATGTTAAAACGTTCTAAAATGTGATAAAATATCAATTGTTTACTATAAGAAATCGGAGGTAAGAAAATCGTGCGAAAAGGCTTAAACTACATAATTATCGTATTACTTATTTTTTCTTTCGTATTACCGGTACAAAACGTACAAGCAGACAGTTTTAAAACGAAAGCAGAATCAGCTATTATGGTCGATTTTGACACAGGAAAAGTTTTATATGCAAAAAATGAAGACGAAGCTTTACCTCCAGCGAGTATGACAAAGATGATGACGGAATATATCGTATTAGAAAAAATTGCAGAAGGAGAAATTGACTGGGATACAACGACAGAAATTAGCGATTTCGTTTATGAAATTTCAGCGAATGAAAGTTTCTCCGGAATCGGCTTACGTCAAAATGTCGAATATACGGTAAAGCAATTGTTCGAGGCGATGGTTATTAATTCCGATAATGCAACATCGATTGCTCTGGCAGAGTTAATTGCTGGAAGCGAAGGGGAATTTGTGAAATTAATGAACGAAAAGGCTGAAGAATTAGGCCTTCACGATTCAAAATTTGTCAACTCGACCGGTCTTGATAATGAATCGCTCGATGGAAAGCATCCAGAAGGCACTGGTGCAACAGATACGAATTTACTGTCAGCTAGAGATGCAGCAAAACTTGCATATCATTTAATTAACGATTTTCCCGATTCTTTAGAAACTTCTAGTATTCCAAGTACTGAATTTGAAGGTCATACAATCTTGAATTGGAACTGGATGTTACCTCACGATTCGGAAAATTTAGCTCAATTCTACTACGAAGGAGTAGACGGTTTAAAAACCGGACATACCGATCTAGCAAAATACGCCTTTACATCGACAGCAGAACGAGATGGAACCCGTCTTATTACAGTCGTGATGAAAACAGATAGTATGGAAGAGCGTTTTATCGAAACGGCAAAATTGCTTGACTATGGTTTCGATAAATTTTCTGAAGTAGAGCTATTTCCAGCTGGTTACACAAAAGACGGACAATCTACTGTATCTGTAGCTAAAGGAAAAGAAACGGAAGTTAGTGTTGCAATCGATGAAGCAATTTCATTAAAAATTAGAAACGGCACAGAAGAAGATTACGATATCGTTTATGAATTAGATGAATCACGAGTAAATGATGATGGCGAGCTTATTGCACCGATTGAAAAAGGTGAGGTAGTCGGAGTCGCAAAAGTAGTCTATAAGGATTCTACAGAAATTCCACATATTACTAATCCTAATAAAGAAATTACGGTAGATCTTGTTGCAACAGAAGAAGTAAAGAAGAAAAATTGGTTTAGTTTAATGTTGAATAGTATTGGTAATTTTTTTTCTAGCTTAGGTTCAAAAATAAAGGGAATTTTCTAACATTGGGAGGAATCAAATAAGGATGATTCAATTTAAAAAAGGCGGCGTAATTATGGATGTCGTAAACGCCGAACAAGCAAAAATTGCTGAGGAAGCCGGTGCTGTAGCTGTAATGGCCTTAGAGCGAGTCCCTTCTGATATACGAAAAGAAGGTGGCGTTGCGAGAATGGCCGATCCATCGATTGCAGAGGAAGTAATGGAGGCTGTTTCAATACCAGTAATGGCTAAAGGTCGAATTGGCCATATCGTAGAAGCTCGCGTATTAGAGTCTCTCGGAGTCGACGTAATTGATGAAAGTGAAGTATTGACACCTGCTGATGATCTCTATCACATTAATAAACATGATTTTTCAGTTCCTTTCGTATGTGGTTGCCGAAATATTGGTGAAGCAGCGAGACGAATTGGTGAAGGTGCCAAAATGTTACGGACAAAAGGGGAGCCAGGAACGGGTAATATTGTTGAAGCCGTCCGTCACTTACGTCAAGTCGAAGCAGAGATTAAACAACTCGTATCGATGAGTGAAGATGAAGTAATGGTGTTTGCCCGTGATCACCGTGCGCCTTTTGATGTTTTAATGGAAATTCGCGAAAAGGGACGTTTACCTGTACAAAACTTTGCTGCCGGTGGAATTGCAACACCTGCCGATGCAGCCCTTATGATGGAGTTAGGGGCTGATGGTGTCTTTGTAGGTTCAGGAATTTTCAAATCAGAAAATCCAGAAAAATTCGCTCGTGCTATCGTTCAAGCAACAGAAAATTATCAAGACTACAAATTAATTGCTGAGCTATCTAAGGATCTCGGTTCGGCGATGAAAGGAATTGAAATAGGCTCCTTAAGTGGTGACCAATTAATGAGTGAACGTAGTGAATAAGTTTAGTTGCAATTTAGCAAAAAACTCGCTATTCTTATTGTAAAACATATTGTACATGTAATGAGAGGACCGAGTAGTCGTATCCCTTTCTGTTCAGAGAGACGGTGGTTGGTGCAAACCGTTAGAAATATACGATGAATCCATCCTTGAACAAATTTATGAAAATAAATTCGGATTCGTCCGTTATCACGTTAAAGTCGGAAAACGAATTATTTCGTTTTCAAGTTGGGTGGCAACGCGGGAATTACACTCTCGTCCCTATTTTCAGGGATGAGAGTTTTTTATTTGTCAATCACTATACGTAAAGAGATTTCCAAAAGGAGGATATAAAATGTTAGATCGTCGAATGTTACGAAACGAATTTGCGGAAGTAAAAGCGAAATTAGAAAAACGAGGCGAAGATTTATCCGAATTGGAAAAGTTCGAAAGCTTAGATGAACGTCGCCGAAAAATGATTCAAGAAGTCGAACAGTTAAAAGCAAAACGAAACGACACGTCAAAGCATATTTCCGAATTAAAGCGAAATAAAGAAGATGCATCGGAACTCATTGAAGAGATGCAAACAGTCAGTAAAAAGATTCGCGAATTAGATGAAGAATTAAGTGAAATTGATGGAGAGCTTGATCAAATTATGTTAGGCATTCCGAACATTCCTCACGAATCTGTTCCAGTTGGAGAAGATGAAGAGGATAATGAGGAAGTTCGTCGATGGGGGGAGCTGCCGGAATTTTCCTTTGAACCACAAGCCCATTGGGATATTGGAACGAATCTGGGTATAGTCGATTTTGAACGGGCAGCGAAAGTAGCGGGAAGTCGTTTCGTTTTTTATAAAGGATTAGGTGCCCGCCTGGAACGAGCGTTAATTAATTTTATGATGGATTATCATAATGACCATCACGGCTATGAAGAGATGATTCCGCCGTATTTAGTGAATCGAGAGAGTATGACAGGTACGGGGCAATTACCAAAGTTTGAGGAAGATGCCTTTTTAATCGATGAATGGGATTACTTTTTAATCCCGACTTCCGAAGTACCGGTAACAAACTTCCATCGAGATGAAATTTTATCTGTAGATGATTTACCAAAGAAGTACGTCGCTTATAGTGCTTGTTTTCGTTCTGAAGCGGGCTCAGCAGGCCGGGATACTCGAGGATTAATTCGTCAACATCAATTTAATAAAGTTGAGCTCGTTCAATTTGTTAAACCGGAAGATTCTTACGAGATGTTAGAACAATTAACCGGCCATGCGGAGAAGATTCTACAACTACTTGGCTTACCTTATCGCGTAATGAATATGTGCACAGGGGATTTAGGTTTTACAGCTGCGAAGAAATATGATATTGAAGTATGGATCCCAGCTCAAAATAAATATCGTGAAATTTCTTCCTGCTCAAACTTTGAAGCCTTCCAAGCCCGTCGAGCAGGCCTTCGTTATCGTGACAAAGATGGGAAGGTTAAGTTTGTCCATACATTAAATGGTTCAGGGTTAGCTGTTGGTCGAACCTTAACAGCAATTTTAGAAAATTATCAACAAGAAGATGGCTCAGTCGTAATTCCTGAAGTATTACGACCATATATGGGTGGTATGGAGAAAATAACGCCATAATAAGTATAGGGAGACTTGGACAAAAGAAAGTAGGAGATATCCTTATAAATCAATTCTTTTGTCCAAGCCTTTTATTTTTAATTAGAAAGGAATTGTTAAAGTGAATTATGATGTCGTAGTTATAGGTGGCGGGCCATCGGGATTAATGGCTGCAATCGCTGCAGCGGAAAACGGAGCAAACACTTTACTTTTAGAAAAAGGAAACCGTCTCGGCCGTAAATTAGCTATTTCCGGTGGTGGTCGGTGTAACGTAACAAATCGATTACCAATCGATGAAATTATTCGACATATACCTGGTAATGGAAAATTTTTATATAGTGCGTTTAATACGTTTGATAATGAAGATATTATCTCTTTTTTCGAAAGTTTAGGTGTCGCTTTAAAAGAAGAAGACCATGGACGAATGTTTCCCGTAAGTGATTCAGCCCAATCTGTCGTTCAGACATTAATTAATCAATTGAATAAATTAAATGTAACGATTCGTCTAAACGAAGCGGTTGAAAGTCTTACGTACGGAAATTACCATAATGTTCATTTAAAAAACGGAGAAACGATTCAAACTCGATCCGTTGTCGTAGCCGTAGGGGGAAAATCAGTGCCCCATACCGGTTCAACCGGAGATGGATACGCCTGGGCAAAAAAAGCTGGCCATACAATAACCCCTCTTTATCCGACAGAAGTTCCGCTTACTTCGAATGAACCATTTATAAAAAAACAATCGTTAAAAGGTCTGTCATTACGAAACATTGGACTATCTGTACTAGATGAAAAAGGGAAAAAACTCATTACCCATAAAATGGATATGATTTTCACCCATTTTGGCATTTCTGGTCCAGCAGTGTTACGTTGTTCCCAATTCGCTGTAAAAGAGCTCCGTAAAGGGAGAAAAGAAGTGATGATGGAACTTGATTTATTCCCTAATTATTCTTATGTCGAACTGGAAGCAGAAGTTGAAAAGTTATTTTCACAAAGTCCTCGCAAATCGGTAAAAAATATATTAAGAGAACTCGCTCCAGAACGATACGTAATACTTTTATTAAAAGAGTCAAAAATCAATCTCGACACGAATGCAGCGACAATAAGTAAAAAAGAGTTCCACCAATTAATACAACATATAAAATCATTTCAATTTACCGTCGATGGTTCTTTGTCTTTAGAGAAAGCCTTTGTTACTGGCGGGGGAGTACATTTAAAGGAAATTGAACCAAGTACAATGGAATCGAAATTACAAGAGCGTCTGTACTTTTGCGGTGAAATTTTAGATCTTCATGGTTATACGGGTGGGTATAATATTACGACGGCCCTCGTCACCGGAAAAGTTGCCGGATTATATGCTTCATACAATTAAAGAAGTATCCAATAGTGTATTTTCCACTAAAGCGAGCATTAGGATTCACTATTGGATACTTTAAAATTTAATTTTTTTTATTCGTTTCTTTCTTTATTTCATTTACGAGTTCCTCTTTAATTTCCTTTTTAATTTCTTCATATACATCGTCTTTTACTTCGTCATAGGCTTTGTCTTTAATTTCCTCATAAATGTCCTCTTTCACTTCATCGTAGGCTTTATCTTTAATTTCCTCATAAATGTCTTCTTTCACTTCATCATAGGCTTTATCCTTAATTTCTTCATATACGTCTTCTTTTACTTCGTCATACCATTCTTCTTTCGCCGTAGAGATGAATTGTTCTTTCATTTCTGATGTAAGCTGGTCGATTTCTTCTTCCCCTGGGCCGTCGTAAATATCTTCCTTAATCTCTTCTAAAAATTCATCCCGAAACTGTTCCTTTACTTGTTCTTGGTCGGAAGTTTTCTCCTTTCGACGAAGTAAACTATAATCACGATTAAACATTATAAGGATACTTACGATTAAAAATAACATAATGATCGAAAAAGGTAAGGCCGCTACAAGGGAAGCAGTTTGTAGGGCATCTAGACCACCACCGCCACTTACGAGTAAAATGCTAGCAGTACCCGCAATTAATAGTCCCCAAACAAATTTGATTTTCATTGGAGGTGCTAAGGAACCCCGGGTAGTCATCGAACTTAATACGTACGTAGCTGAATCGGCTGATGTGATAAAGAAAATAAAGATTAAAATAATACCAATAAAACTTGTAATGACACTAAAAGGCAAATGTTCTAACATCGCAAAGAGAGCTAACTCCACATTTTCATTAATAATTTCTGAGAGTCCACCAGGTCCATTTATTTCGATATTTAACCCAGTACCTCCGAAGACGGTAAACCATAAAACAGCAATCGTCGCTGGAACAAGCAAAACTCCAGCGATAAATTGCCTAACAGTTCGCCCTTTAGAGATTCGGGCAATAAAAAGCCCCATAAACGGAGCCCAGGAAATATGCCAAGCCCAGAAGAAGATTGTATTTCTTCCTAACCAATCGCTTTCTGAAAAAGGTGTTAACGTAAGTGACATCGGAATTAAATTAGAAATATAGCCACCGAGAGTTGTGACAAAGTTTTCGGCGATAAATAACGTCGGTCCAAAAACTAGAATAAAAAGTAATAAAATAGCTGCGATGAAAATGTTCGTATTACTTAATAGTTTTATCCCTTTATCTAGACCAGAAGCTGCAGAAATCATAAAAAGGACTGTAACGATTGCAATAACTGTTAGTTGCACTGTCGTAGTATTTGGTATATCAGTTAGGAAGGATAATCCACCGGTAATTTGCATCGCACTTAAACCGAAGGTCGTCGCTACCCCAGTACAAGTAGCTAAAACAGCCAAAATATCGACGGTTTTTCCAATAGCCCCATCAGTTTTATAGCCTAAAAAAGGGTATAAGGCGGAACTAACTAAGGCCGGACGTCCTTTCCGGAATTGAACGTAAGCTAAAGTTAAACCCACAATCGCAAAAATTGCCCAAGGATGAAAAGCCCAATGATAAGCTCCATAACGTAAGCCGGCTAAAGCTGCAGCGCGAGTCCCTGGCTCTATACCAACAGGAGGGTCATTATAATAAAGAATTGGCTCTGCTACTCCGAAGAAAACAAAACCGACACCAATACCTGCTGCAAAGAGCATTCCAAACCAAGAAAACCAGGAGAATTCGGGCTTGTCTTCGTCTTTACCAAGCTTTAATTTTCCGAAGGGACTAATTGCTAAAACGAAAACGAATAAGATGAAAAAGGCTGTGACTAACATGTAAAACCAGCCAAAATTGGTAATCATCCATTCTAATGCATCACCGGCAATGTGTTGCAAAGAAGCAGGGGAAATCGCCCCCCATAAGACAAATAAACTAATAACTACTGTAGAAGCATAAAAAGTCGCACCTAGTGGCCGTTTTGCTCGTTCCATTTACTTACATCCTTTCAACTTTTGCTTAACTATTTTCAAGAAGGAAGACAATTATCCTTCAACTACGTAGGTAACATTTAATACCTATACCCTTTAATAGGAAAAGTAAAACATTCTTTAAAAGATAATTAAACTAGTTGACAAACAACAAAAAACTTTGTAATATAATAAATGTTGTTACGGAGGAATACCCAAGTCTGGCTGAAGGGATCGGTCTTGAAAACCGACAGGGGTGTAACAGCCCGCGGGGGTTCAAATCCCTCTTCCTCCTCTTTCAGAAACAGCATTCTAATATTAGAATGCTGTTTTTTTATTTTCCGGGAAATAATTTTGCTTTTCACTTATATTTTTTCAACTTTTGAAGAAAATATGTGTAGTTAAAAGACGCTACTATTATAATTATGTCATAAATAACTTGACAAACAAAAGAGAAGGTTCTACTATTTTATGTAACTTCATATCGGAACAGGACGATGAATAGACGAGTACGTTAAGTGGATTAACAGAGATTGAAGTTCACCGGCTGAAAGACTTCATTAATTTTAGCTTAACGGAACCCTATCTAGGAGTCGTTAGTCTCATAAACTAACCGCATTCGATGCGTTATCATGGCTTGAGCGGGCATAACTTTTATGCCAATTTAGGTGGTACCGCGGAAATAAACCTCATTTCCGTCCTTGTATATAAGGGCGAAAATGAGGTTTTTGTAGTTGAAACGTCTGTAAATAACAGAAAGGAAGAAAGAAAATGAAAAAAATAAGCTTTATCGGTGCTGGCTCTATGGCCGAAGCAGTGATCGCTGGTATCGTACACAAAAAAGTATTTAAACAAGAAGACGTCTACGTCATTAATAAAGAAAACAAAGAACGACTACAATTTATGCAAGATACGTATGGAGTAAATGGAAGTACGAACCGAGAAGAGGTAGTAAGGAAAGCGGATATTCTTGTGATTGCAACAAAACCGTACGATGTCGAAGTAGCTCTTCAAGAAATCGCTCCTTTTGTAAAAGAAGATCAACTGATTATTTCCGTTGTTGCGGGTATTTCAACGATGATCATTGAAGATAGTTTAAAGGAAAATATAGCAGTCATTCGAACGATGCCGAATACATCGGCAACAATCGGTTATTCTGCCACAGCGATTTGTAAAGGAAAATATGCGACAGATACACATTTAAAAGAAGCAAAACGATTGTTCGAAGCAATCGGAACAGTATCTGTCGTAGAGGAAGAACAAATGCACATCGTAACGGGAATTTCCGGGAGCGGACCTGCTTACTTTTATTATATCGTTGAAGCGATGGAAAAAGCTGCAATCGAAGAAGGGCTCGATCATACAACGGCAAAACAACTAATAACTCAGACGATTATTGGAGCCGGCAAAATGTTAGCCGAACGTCCGGAGTCACCAGCACAATTACGGGAAAACGTAACGAGTCCAAATGGCACGACGGCAGCAGGCCTTGCTACCTTAGATCAACATAATGTTAAAAATGCAATAGTAAATTGTGTAAAAAGTGCAACACGCCGTTCCGAAGAACTCGGTAAAAAAGATTGAGTTATCGTTTTTCAATCGTAAATTGTTCTTCAAGCAACAACCAATTTTGTGGAAAATTAATCCCTAACTTCCAATAGGAAATACCGAGGATTTGCAGACGTTGTACGAGATCGAATTTCGCTTTAATAGACCGAGCATCTTCAAACCAGACGGTATGGTCGTTACCTTCTTCATCTTTATAATGGAAAAAGGGAGCTTGAGCTGTTTCGTCATAGTCGATTTCAACATTTTGTTCCCAAGCAATTTGAATTGCTTGTTTAGGACTAATCGCTCGGGCGAAACTTTCCCCTTGAACGAAAGGTAACGTCCAATCGTATCCGTACAAATTTTGCCCCATTAAAATCTTTTCCCGGGGTATTTCCGTAAGGGCATATTGTAACACTTTTTCGACTTCATTTATTGGTGATACTGGCAAGGGCGGCCCAGCACTGTATCCCCATTCGTATGTCATAAGGACGATAAAATCGCACACTTCACCATGGAAGTGATAATCGTGGGCTTCGTACAATAATCCAGTTTGTGTTGCGCTCGTTTTTGGTGCTAAAGCAGTTGAAAGGAGTAAGCCCTTACTTTCAAGCCGGGGTTTAATTTTCCTTAGTAATTCATTATAAGCTTCCCGGTCTTCAGGTGGAATAAATTCAAAATCAAAATGCACATCAGCAAAACCTTCCGTAAGGGCAATATTAATTACTTCATCGATAAAGCGATTTTGTACGGCTTGAACGGTTAGAATAATATGAACTAATTCAGAACTAAAAGATGGACCTTCTAAATTTGTTACAACAAGTGGTAGGCGGGCTTCATTTCGATCTCCAATTTCTTTAAAACGATTTAGCGGTGGTGGTGTAAGAGAACCATCGCGATTTACTCGATAACTAAAAGGGGCCAAATACGTAAGAGACGGTGTGTGATTTATAGCAACTGTTTCCAAGAAGGATGAAACTGTATCACCAACCGGCTCGATATATCCGAGGGTTGTAATAGGTGTTTTGCTTCTTGGTGGTATATAAAGTCGCAATCCAACGGGCAAAGGAAGTGAAGGGGACAGTTCATTAATTCGGGCTAATAATTCAACGGATACATTGAAATAGTTAGCGATTGTAAATAGACTATCTCCTTCCTGGACGAAATAATATTCACCCACAATTGGAATAACGAGCGATTGTCCAACGACAAGATTCGGTGTATCTAACTCATTAGCTTCGGAAATTGCTTCAATTGTCGTATTGAACATATTTGCAATTGAAAATAATGAATCCCCTTGTTGAACGACATATATTTGCACGCAAAAACCCCCCTAACATCAATTGCTACTTACACTATATGACGATACAATAAAAATTAGACT
Organism: uncultured Pseudogracilibacillus sp.; assembly: GCA_937960785.1. Classification (GTDB taxonomy): domain Bacteria; phylum Bacillota; class Bacilli; order Bacillales; family Amphibacillaceae; genus Pseudogracilibacillus. Next base: position 9,923 of record CALGOZ010000073.1, on the reverse strand, counting down.
ATCGTTCGAAAGAAGGAAGTAAAATGACAGAAGATGAAAAATTTATGAAACTAGCAATCGAAGAGGCAAAACAGGCAGAAGCAATCGGTGAAGTTCCTATTGGTGCTGTAATCGTCCATAAAGGGAAGGTCATTGCAACCGGGCACAACAAACGAGAGACAACGGAACGCACCCTTAGCCATGCTGAATTAATTGCGATTGAACGAGCGAATGAAGTAATCGGTAGTTGGCGCTTAGAGGATTGTACGATTTATGTCACGTTAGAGCCGTGCCCGATGTGTGCAGGGGCCCTCGTCCAATCGCGAATGAAGCGGGTTGTCTACGGAGCTAGTGATCCAAAAGCAGGCTGTGTCGGTACGTTAATGAATTTAGTAACTGATGAACGTTTTAATCATCAAGTCGAATGGACGAAAGGTGTATTAGAGGAACCGTGTCGTTTACTTTTAACGGATTTTTTTAAGCAATTACGTCAAAGGAAGAAGTCGTAAAATTTAGGAGATGGAAAGCTTGGAAATAGAGAACAATCGACTTATTTTTATCACAGGTGGAGTTCGTAGTGGAAAAAGTGCTTTCGCCGAACGGGTCGCCCACGAATTACAAGATATAACCGGCGCAACACTAACCTACATCGCGACAAGTCGAAGGACAGATGGGGAGATGGAAGAGCGTATTAATCGCCATCAGAAATTACGGGCATTAAGTAATCGAAATTGGAAAACATATGAAATTAGCACAAACTTTGCACAACATATACAAAAATTAGACCGTAAAGGAATTGTATTACTCGATTGCCTGACTGTCTTACTGGCGAATGAATTATTTACTGAAAATATACCGATGGAAAAGTTAAAAAAACGTAGTAGACAACTAATCGACCAACTTGAACAAGCTTTGATTGAATTACAAAAAAAGACCGTATCCCTTATTATCGTCTCGAATGAAACACAGTACGAATATCATGGTGACCCCTTCGTTCAGTTATATCAATGGACACTCGGTCGCTTACATGAAAGGCTCGTTCATTTAAGTACCTCGGCATTTTTAGTTGAAGCGTCGATTCCAATACAAATGAAAGGTGATACATCAATGTTATCAATAAATTCTTCGCTTAATGAATAGTAGAAAGTGTGGTTATTTCGATGAGCCGTTCTTTTTTATATGGCTTAATTTTAAACTTACAATTTTTCACAACCATTCCAATCAAAAATATCGAAGTACCGATTCAAGCTAATTATTTACGGAGAACTGTTCAGTTGTTTCCACTATTAGGCTTGCTTCAAGGTATTATATATAGTTTTGTCGCTTTTGTGTTACATACATGGACACCGCTATCGTCTTTAGCGATGACTTTAATTCTTTGGTTACTTCCGCTACTTATAACGGGAGCGATCCATTTAGATGGTTGGATAGATAGTAGTGATGCATATTTTTCCTATCGGGATCGAAAACGCCGGATCGAAATTTTAGCCGATCCAACGATTGGTGCCTTCGGTTTAATAAGCGCGATTTGTTTATTAACGATTCGCTTTGTCGTGCTTTATGAAATATTCACCTTAGCAACAGCGATGACATTCCTCTTGTTTATTCTCGTTCCTTTTCTCGGAAAAATAAGTATGAGCCTGTTCATTACATTTATTAAACCGGCAAAACAAGAAGGTCTTGGTTATTTGTTTTATAAAGCGAGTAATCGAAAGGTACTTTTGTCAAATAGTTTTTTTCTATTAATCATTTATACATTTTTGTTCTTATTAGATGTTGATCTAGTATTAATTGGTATAATTCTACTTACTGTAATGTTCATTAGTTATCTTTATATAAAACGAAAAATAAAAACTGCTTTCGGTGGAATGAATGGAGACCTCGTAGGTGGTGCAACAGAAGGAGTCGAAACAGTCTTATGGCTAGTAATTTGGTTATATCATTATTACGCCATGGTTTAACGCGGGCAAATGAAAAGAAGCAATATATTGGTTGGACAGACGTTCCCTTAAGTGAGCAAGGGAAAGAAAACCTCCTCCAAGATCCGCTAAAAAAAGTAGATGCTGAAGTTATATTTTCCAGTCCTTTACAACGTTGCGTACAAACAGCATCAATTTTATTCCCGAAAGGTCGAATTGAACTAATAGAAGAGTTAAAAGAGATTTATTTCGGTGCATGGGAACAAAAAACGTACGAAGAACTTAAAGAGGAGGTAACATATCGGAAGTGGTTATTGAATATAAAGGAAGAAGCGATTGAAGGTGGTGAATCTTTCGCTCAATTTGAACGTCGTATCGCAAGGGGTCTTAGTCGAATAGAAGTCCAATGTAAAAAGCAAAAGTATAATAGTGTAGCAATCGTGACCCATGGTGGGGTTCTTCGTTCGCTTATGCATGGCTGGTTTCCAGAGGAGAAGGACTTTTTCGACTGGTCAGTTCCTTTCGGTGGTGGTTATGAACTTACTTGGGAAAATTTCTATTCAAAAGGTGATGAAAAAGCATGCACATTGTTATCGGTGGCGCCTACAATGGTAAAGCAAATTGGGTAAAATCCCACTATAAGTTAACTGAACGGAAAGATTATGTTTGGCATTCTGCCTATAAAGATTCGATGCTTCCCCGTAATTTAGCCCAATATAATTCATCTTTTGTTATTCTCGAGGGAATCGAACATTGGGTGAAGGGAATTGTGGATGAAGCTTTACCTAATGCTTACGAGGAAGCTGTAAAGGTGATAGAAGCTTGGCTTAACTGGTCTAATCAATCTTCCAATCAACTCGTCCTAATCGGTACGGATATTTCAAAAGGAATTGTGCCAATCGATCAAAAAGATCGTACTTGGCGAGATGTAACGGGATATTTATACCAAAGGATTGCAAAAGAAGCAACTACTGTTCATTACATATGGTATGGGATTGCAAAACAATTAAAATAGGAGGGAAAAAATGACAACGAGGAAATTGAGCTTACTAGCCCTTTTTATTGCAATATCTGTAATTGGAGGCTTTATTAAAATACCTGCAATAATTGGAAGTGTCGCCTTAGACTTATTTCCAGCATTAATGGCAGCGGTTTATTTAGGTAGAACTTCCGGTGCGCTTGTGGCAGGGGTTGGTCATTTAGCTTCTGCTTTAATCGGTGGACTACCTCTTGGCCCTATTCATATGGTCGTTGCCCTTTCAATGGCATTAATTGTCTATTTTTTTGAAATTATTTACGCTCGTAACCGACGCTTGCTTGCAGCAATTTTTGTTATTGTAACGAACGCATTAGTAGCGCCACTTCCGATGATGTTTTTGTTTAGTATGGAGTTTTATCTTGCGATTGTACCGTCATTATTTATTGGTTCTTTAATTAATACTATTGTAGCCTTATTACTTGTCCCACGTTTTCAACCGATATTTAAACGAATTGCTACTAATTAAAAAAATATTAACGAAGCTGATTGTTTCGACGCAACTTTTCCTTCATAATTGCCTTATAAACCCCCTTAAGGTTATTAATTAAACTTAAGGGGAAGTTTTTTATATAAGGACTTCTAATGGATAAAAGTAATTCTTGGCGATCGACTTAATGTACCCTTCATCTTTTTTATTATAGGCAATAATAAAACAAGTAGCGGGACCACCTGACTTTTTTATATCTAAAGAAGAAGATAAATGGTTAGTAGCTTGCGTTAACCTTTGCCACTCTGCTAAAATCCCTTTTGAACCGACAGGGACTAAATCAATGATGGCGTTATTTTTAGCAAAGCTTTCAAATAACTGCAGCGGAGCAATATGTTCCGGTTGCTTAGGTACTTCCATACCGACGAGCGGTCGACCAATTACTGCAAAAGCATCTGTAAGTTTTGGTCGAGGTCGTTTCAGTTCGTTTCGTTTACGTGTTCCAACGATTGTTAATCCTAAGCCAGACTGTAACATTGTAAAGTTGGACTCTGTGCTCCCGGTAATTGGTAGGTTGGTAAACGTTGTTTCTTTCAGTAGGTTACGGACACCTTCTACATATGACGTCCATGCGTCATCGCTCGTAAAGTTTTGTAAGATGATTGCTTTTGGTGTGGCCCTAGTACGGAGCAGGTCCATATAAGCAACCCGACAAGCGAAATAGCTCGTCACTTCATTTGGAACTGATACTGCATCAGCTTTCTTTTCTCCAATGGCACCGCTATTATCACTTGAAATAACTAGTTCTTCTTCAGCTGTTAAGGGAAGAGCAAGGACATCAGACTCGGTCATTTATTTTTCTTCATCCTTTTTTTCGTTGTCGGCAGATTTTTTTGTATGGAAGACTTTTGCACTTCGTTCATAGGCGACGTCTTTAACGTTAGCACGACAGTTTGCAACCCGGGCAGCAGCGAAAAAGTAATCTGAAAGACGATTCACATATTGAAGTACAATCTCTGGGACGTCTTCTTCCTCTTGAATTAATGCAACGATCTTTCTTTCAGCTCGACGGGCAATCGTCCGACTAATATGAAGTGAGGCAGCAAGAGGAGTCCCACCGGGTAAAATAAAATATTCCAAATCTGGTGCCTCATCTGTTAATTCATCAATTCTCTTCTCTAAATATTGAATTGCCGCTTCATCTAAACGATATTTTCGCTCTTTTTCAGGTAAAATTACAGATAAATCGGAACCGCTATCAAAAATTTCATGTTGAATTTTAATTAAATCTTCCTTTAAATCGTTAAAAACTTCATCTTCAATTTCCGTAATTGCTTTTCCGACGAAAGAATTTAATTCATCTAATGTACCGTAAGCTTCGACTCGTATGTGATTTTTAAACACTCTTCCACCAATTAAACTCGTTCGGCCTTTATCACCGGATTTAGTATATAAGCGCACTAATTTTTCCTCCTTTAAAAGTAAACGTTTGTTAATAAGGATATGTTTTTATTATACAATGAGCAATTATAAAGACCAATTACTAGCTAAAAAGATACCTACAATTTTTTCCATTGTAACTTTGGAAGAAAAAGTGTATAATTAAAATTGTCGCACTAGGTGGGGAGGTAGCGGCACCCTATCACTTGCAATCCGCTATAGCAAGGCTGAATTCCTATCAGAGGTGGATGACTTTACGGCTGCCTTAAGGGATTAGTGTTGACGTTTAGATCCTGCGCAACAGGAACCCATGAACCCTGTCAGGTCCGGAAGGAAGCAGCAGTAAGTGGTCATTCCTGTGTGCCGTAGGGCCCCCTAAACTGAGCCATGAACTTAAGTAACGCATAGGGACGTTTCATCGAAGGTAGGTGCACGGCTTTACATACGGGGACATAAATAAAATCTCTTTCCTTTTTGGAAAGGGATTTTTTTGTTTATTTTAATCCATAATTCTTTCAAATTTATTTCACTCTTTTGTAAAGTTTTGATGTTTGAGGCAATTTTAGAAGGGAAGTGTATAAAATGAAAACAAAAACATAAATAGAAGGAGAATGTATTATGCGTTCAATCAAACCATGGGATTCCAATGAACATCCTATTCAACGAATAAAAAACGAAATAGATGACTTATTTTCCCGCGTCTTTAATGATTCCTTCTTTTCAACGCCATCATTATCAACTGAAAGATTCGTACCAAAATGCAATATCGAAGAAAAAAGAAACCATTACTTAGTAGAAGTAGAAATTCCAGGAGTAGACCCTAATGATGTAGTTATTGAACTTGATGGTAACGTACTCACAATAAAAGGAGAGCGTAAACGTAAAATCGAAACAGAAGATGAAGATAATAAAATGCATGTCATCGAGCAAAGTTACGGTTCATTCTATCGTTCTTTCACTTTACCAGACAATGTTGATGCAGAGCAAATTGATGCTAAAAATAAAAACGGTATATTAACGATTAAACTACCAAAGAAAAAAGGAAGCTCTCCAAGAAGAATTGAAATTAAATAATATAATGGAAATGAAAAAAGTAGGCACACAAGTAGTGTCTACTTTTTATTTAATAAACTTACAATTCACAGATAAGTCATGAAACAATTAAGTATCGTTGATAATTTATGTTAAAATATGTGTAAAGTTGTTATATAGTTTTCATTAAACGGGGTTGATTTCTTATGTTACCAGTAGAGCGTCTTGAACGAATTCGCGAATTAATCCTAGAACGAAAAAACATGAAAATTTCTGAGCTTAGTAAAGAACTAGGTGTTTCAGAAATGACAATCCATCGTGATTTAAAACCCCTTGTCGAAGAAGGTTTCGTTGTAAAAACATTCGGAGGAGTTTCTTTAGCAAAACCTATTTCATCTCCAAAGAACAATACTTGTATTTATTGCAGTCGTGCTGTTTGTGATAAATTAGCATATCGTCTTATTTTAACAGATGATCGGGTAGAAGTAACTTGCTGTGCACATTGTGGTTTACTACGCCATAAGCAAATTGAAGCTAAAGTTTTGCAAGCCATTTGTTGTGATTTCCTCCGTGGTACGACAATTAGTGCTCAACTAGCTTCATACGTGTTCGACACATCTTTGGATATTGGTTGCTGTCAACCCCAAGTTCTTGTATTTGAGTGGAGAGAACACGCAGAAAAGTTTGTCAAAGGATTTGGTGGGCATATATACGAATTTCATGAAGCACTTGATGTCGTATTTGAAAAGATGAAAACTTCATCTTGTTGTCAACAGAAGCCTTTATCAAATTAATTTAAGGAGGAATTAGATGAGAAAATGGCATTGGTTGATCGGAATTATCATTCTGTCGCTTATCTTAACAGGTTGTGGTTCGAAATATCCGATCGAAACGAATATGTCAGAAACGGTCGCTGATTTCTCTTTTACAACACAAGATAATGAAACATTATCATTAGACGATCTGCAAGATGATTGGTGGATAGCTAATTTTATCTTTACGAATTGTAGGACAGTTTGTTTACCAATGTCGAGTAATTTCTCTACATTACAAAAAGAGCTTGAAAATAGAGATTTAGAAGTTCAATTAGTTTCATTTAGTGTTGACCCTGATTTCGACCAACCAGAAGTACTGAAAGAGTATGGAGAAAAGTATGACGCTAACTTTGATACTTGGCACTTTTTAACCGGTTACGATATGCAAACTATTAAGGAGTTATCCATAAAATCATTCCGTGCATTTTTAAAAGAACCAGAAAAAGGTGATGACCAAGTTACACATGATACTCGCTTCTTTTTAGTTAGTCCTGAAGGGAAAATAATAAAAGGATATGATGGTGTCAATGCTAAAAGCATAGATGAAATTATCGATGATATCGTCCTACTAAAAGAAGAAGGATTATTATAGTTTAATTAGGAGTTGATCAAATTGAAACGAATGATTTTTTTTATCATGTCTATTTTGGTAGTAGTTGTTCTTTCTGCTTGTGGTGGAGATGAGAGCAGTGATCCAGCAGATGAATTATTAGCTCTTGAAGTTGATTTTATTGTACCTGAGCAAGTAGATGTGGGTGAAACAGTTGAATTATTAGCTGAAGTTACATATGGCGAAGAGTTAGAAACGGATGCAGTAGTTCGTTTCGAAATTTGGGAACAAGAAGATGAAGAACGAGAGAATAGCATTATGTTAGAAGCAGAAAATAATGGTGATGGTACTTATACTGCCGAACATACTTTTGATCAAGAAGGAATATATGAAATGTATGCTCATACGGACGCAAATAATTTACACACAATGCCTAAAAAACAAATTATTGTTGGAGATAGCGAATAATAAATTATTATAAAATAAGCGGCTAATGAATGATTCCATTCATTAGTCGCTTTTGTTGTTATATTATAACAAAGTTCATCATACTGTCACATTTCGTTACTAAAAATGACTATTTTATAGCTCTTAAGAGTCATTTAGGAGAAGGTGAATTGTGATAATTTTAAAATGGAGTGGGTGATAAAAACAGAAAGGAGGGTATATTCATTAACAGAGTACTAATGTATTTTATATGTTGTAGTTTGGTACTATTCGTATTTCCAATTAGTTCACAAGCAGAAAAAAACTCTATTCAACAATTGATTGATGAAGCTCAGCCTGGAGATACGATTAATGTAAAACAAGGTATTTATGAAGAAAATATTATCATTGATAAACCAATTCATTTAATTGGAGAAAATGAAGTAATCATACAGAATAAAAAAGAAAAACCTATCATAACGATTCAAGCAAATAACGTTAAAATAGAGAATATTGCTTTCGAATTTCAAACAGCTAATCATTCACCAACAATTTTAATACAAGGGAATGAAAATATATTAACGAAGTTACAAATAAAAACGAATAGTATTGGAATTAAGTTAGATGATGCAAATGATAACGAATTAGTGGAAATAACGATCGAAGGCGAAGAAACGACACCGATCAATCAACGACAACATGGAATTGATCTTTGGAAATCTAGTAATAACATAATTTCTCATAATAACATCACACATGTTCAAGACGGGATTTATGTAGAGAGCAGTAAAAAGAATAACATACTTGAAAATTACGTAGCAAATTCCCGATATGGCTATCACTTAATGTTTACTGAAGAAACGACATTAATGAAAAATGAATCATACGAGAATATTAGCGGCATGATGGTTATGGGTACGAAAGGTACGCAAGTACACAACAATATGATTAAGTATAATCAAAAAAATGTGCAATCATTAGGACTATTATTATTTGATGTAAGAAATGCCACAATTATCGAGAATGAAATTGCTCATAACCGTATTGGCATCCTTATTGAAGATGCATTCGATAATAAATTTACAAAAAATATGATTCAAAACAATTATATCGGTGTTCAATTTAAACGAGCAGAAAACAATACAATCACTAATAACTCGTTTGTTGCAAACGTTGTTCAAGGTCAAGCAGAGGACAGTTCGGATAATAAAACAAACAATAATTACTGGGGTGATCATAAAGGTTTAGATATCACAGGTGATAGAACGAGTGACTTAACATATGAAATTAATCCATTTTTTCTGCATTTAACGAATGAATATCCTCCTTATCGATTATTATTTGATTCACCAGGAATGATTTTTTTAGAAGAATTACTACACACACCTGTTGAAGAAAAACTGACTGATTTATCACCACTCATGGAAGATCCTTTATTCAGTGAAAAAACATCGGATGAAAACGGAAGAAATGTATTTGTATTTAGCTCTATATTCTTCATATTAAGTTTAGCAATCATTTTTACGGGGGTTCGAAAACTATGAAAAAGCAAAAATTAATATTTTTCGTTTTTGTTCTATTAATTTCAGTTGTAGCTGCATGTAGTAATGATACGAATACAAGTTCAGAAAGTGGAGAAACAGAAAATTTAGCATATACACCCGAAGATATTCATGATACGGATGTTTGTGAAGTATGTGCGATGGCAGTACCGAATGATCAACATGCAACCCAAATTGTTTTAACAAATGATCGAGCATTAAAATTTGATGATATCGGTTGTTTATACAAATGGAAAGAAGAAAATGGTGAAGATGAGATTGGAGCAGAATTTGTACGTGATTTCCATACAGAAGAGTGGATTCAGTTGAAAGACGCTACATTCGTTTATGATGAAGATATTATGACACCGATGGCATATGGAATAATTTCTTTTAAAAATAGTGAAGATGCAGAAGCTTTTCTTGAAGAAGAAGGTATAGGAGAAATCCTTGATATAAATGGCTTAGCTTCTCACCACTGGGATAGAAATATGGATATGATGGAACATCATGGTGAACATCATGAAAAAGATCACGACCATAATCACGATGAAGAGGAACATGAAGAATAAAACATAAGGGAAGGAATGAATTGACGTTGCGCATCTTAACAGTAGCTCAAAGAGAAGTAAAGTTAGGTTTTAGAAATTCGTGGACGTACTCCTTTTTAGTGTTACTTTCAATTTTTACAATCGGTATTTTAATGCTACATTCCGGTGTCGCAACGTCTAGTGAATATACGGACATGACAGGAA
>CALGOZ010000072.1 GCA_937960785.1 uncultured Pseudogracilibacillus sp. | reverse complement strand
CGCTAGAGACCTCCACTGAGTAAGTTGAAGCGAGTTTCTTCGTAGATATACTCAGTAGAACGCGCCACCGAGTAAGTTGAGTCGGTTTTGGACGTAGACTTACCCGCTAGAGACCTCCACTGAGTAAGTTGAAGCGAGTTTCTTCGTAGATATACTCAGTAGAACGCGCCACCGAGTAGGTTTAAAGGCTTCTGTCCGTAAAAGTACTCAATAAAGGCGTCCTTTTGGTAAGCCTAAACGATTATCACTGCTAACTTACTCAGCAGAAGCACCGGCTAGGTATTGTAACGCAAGGTATAGAGCATTTTTAATGCAACAGTTTCATAAAAAAGTTATTTTCACTAGTTTTGTCCCAGCCTCGTGTTTTACTTGTAATGAATTAGGAAGTAACGACGGCGACCACGACGAATTACTGTAAACTTATCTTCTAATCGATCCGCTTCGGTAACAATATGATCGACTTGTTGATTACGTTCACCGTTAATATAAATAGCCCCATTTGTAATATCTTCCCGAGCTTGACGTTTTGAAGAAGAAATCTTTGCCTCAACAAGAAGGTCGACTAATGGGATGTCTGCTTTTTCAGTCTCATAACTTGGCACATCTTCTAATCCTTCTTGAATTTCGGCAACAGATAACGATTTAATATCTCCACTAAATAAAGCTTGGGAAATCTTAATCGCTCGTTCTAATGCCTTTTCGCCATGAACCATTTTCGTCATTTCGGCTGCTAGCGTCTTTTGGGCTTCTCGTGCACCTGGATTTGTTTCAACAGCTTTTTCTAATTCAGCAATTTCTTCTAAACTTAAGAACGTAAAAGACTTTAAAAACTTAATGACATCGCGGTCATCAGTATTGTACCAAAACTGGTAAAACTCATAAGGACTTGTCTTTTCAGGATCTAGCCAAATTGCGCCTCCTGCCGTTTTACCGAACTTTTCACCATCAGCTTTCGTAATAAGAGGGACCGTAAGTCCGAAAACTTTCACTTCTTCATCTAAATCTTCACGGCTACGACGGATGTATTCCATTCCGGCTGTGATATTACCCCACTGGTCACTACCACCAATTTGAAGGGTACAGTTTTCCTCTTCGTATAATTTATAAAAGTCATATGACTGCATTAACATATAACTAAATTCAGTATAAGAAATCCCCTCTTCAATACGGGCTGAGACCGATTCTTTCGCCAACATATAATTCACAGTAAAATGTTTTCCCACATCACGTAAAAAGTCGATAAATGATAAATCGGCTAACCAATCGTGGTTATTGCGGGCGGTAGCTCCTTGTTCTTCATCATCGAAGTGGAGTAGCTTCGCTAGTTGGTTCCGGATACTTTCGGCATAACCATGAACTACTTCTTCCTCGTTTAATGAACGTTCGGTCGTTCGCCCACTTGGATCTCCAATCATACCAGTACCCCCGCCAATTAAAGCAATCGGACGGTGACCAGCTTTTTGAAATCGTTTTAACATCGTAATCGGCAAAAGATGTCCGATATGTAAACTATCCGCAGTCGGATCAAAACCACAATATAACGTAACTTTATTTTCCTCTAAATGTTTTCGAAGACCTTCTTCGTCAGTAACTTGCTGGATTAGTCCACGTTCTTGTAATTCAGTTAAAATATCCACTACTACTTCCTCTCCTTCATTTCTATTTCCTTTATAAAAATAAAAGCTTCGCCCACATAAAAGGGACGAAGCTATATTCGCGGTACCACCCTCGTTGCAAAATGCGTACACTTTGCCACTTGGTGTTGATAACGGTGCCGACACCGTCTTATTTTTCAATAAGATTGCTCCGGAGCGTACTTCGCAAAACAAATATTACTAGCTCGCACCAACCGCTAGCTCTCTGAAAAGGGATTTGTTTTACTACTAAGATCCTTCATCACTTTATTCATATTTTAATGTTATTACACATTGTAACCTTAGCTAACATAAAAAATCAACTTATAAATGTCTTGTGACAACATAATGCTTCATTATGCTTCATTTAAAACGATATTTATTCCGTACAAGTAATTTATAGTGTGGTATAATAAATAGTTGAGTTTAAGGAGGTCGAAAATGGATTTTAAACAACGTCTCGAACGTATAAAAGATAAATTAGAGCAATATGAACTCGAGCGCAAGTTTCGCATTACTTATGATATTATCGCTAATATCATCTTGTTTTTCGTCATTACTGCCTTGCTCCTTGGAATTTTCGCCGGGGGAGTCGGTGCTGGCTATTTTGCTTCTCTTGTAAAAGACGAAGAGATTCGGCCATACGAAGAAATGCGCAAAGACATTTATAATTACGAAGAAACTTCAAAACTATACTTCGCCGACAACGTATATATCGGAGACATTCGTGCTGACTTACATCGAGAAGAAGTTAAACTCGAAGAAGTATCTGATTTAGTAAAACAAGCAGTGATTGCGACAGAGGACGAGCTATTTTATGAACACAATGGAATCGTACCAAAAGCAATTGTCCGTGCGCTTTTTCAAGAAGCAACAAATTCCGAGCGAAAAACCGGTGGAAGTACGTTAACCCAACAATTAATTAAAAACCAAATTTTAACGAACGAAGTGTCCTTCGAACGGAAGGCGAAAGAGATTTTATTAGCCTTACGTTTAGAGAGCTTTTTTGAAAAAGATGAAATATTAGAAGCCTATTTAAACATCGTACCGTATGGTAGAGAAGCTTCTGGCCAAAATATCGCAGGCATCCAAACCGCTTCGAAGGGAATTTTCGGCGTCGATGCAAGTGAAGTTAATTTAGCCCAGGCCGCTTATTTAGCAGGATTGCCCCAAAACCCCTTCGCTTATACCCCTTTTACAAGCGAAGGAAATCTTAAAGATGAAGAAAGCTTACAACCGGGTATAAATCGAATGAAAACTGTGCTATTTCGAATGTATCAAACAAACATTATCGATGAAGACGAATATAAAGAAGCCCTCGAATATGACATCGTGAAAGATTTTACGGAAAAATCAATTTCACCAATCGATGAATATCCAGCAATTGTCTTCGAACTAGAACAAAGGGCTGTAAAAATTTTAAAAGAAGTTCTCGCTGAGGAAGACGGATATAGCATAGAGGAACTTAAAGAAAACGAGCAGTTAGACGAAGAATATTCAATATTAGCCGATCGTGCATTACGACGCAATGGGTATCATATTCATTCAACGATTAATAAAAAAATGTACGATAAAATGCAAAAAATCGTCGCTGACTATCCGTATTTTGGCCCAGACCGAACTGTTCCTGAAACAGGAGAGATCGAACCAGTCGAAAATGGAATGGTCTTAATCGAAAACAAGACAGGAAAAATATTAAGCTTTGTTCCTGGACGTAACTATAAAGTGGGAACGAATGAATTTAATTTTGCAACCCAAGCTCATCGTTCACCGGGAAGTACTTTCAAGCCGTTTACATATGCTGCGGGCTTTGAATTAGGAAAATTACAACCAGGAACAGTTATTGCTGATATACCGACTTCTTATGGAGAATACTCACCGAAAAATTACGGTGGTGCTTATTATGGACTCGTTACGATTCGAGAAGCAATTGCCCATTCCTACAACGTTACGGCTGTAAAAGCTTATTCTGAAATTATAAACGATAATCCGGTAGAAGAGTTTATTATAAAACTAGGTTTTAAACATATAGACGCTTCAGAAGCAGGTAATCGCGCTTTAGCGTTAGGTGGATTAACCAAAGGTGTGACTGTAGAAGAAAACACGGGAGCCTTCGCCGCCTTTGCAAATGGTGGTTCCTTTAACGATACGTATATGATTGAAAAAATTACCGACAAAGAAGGAAATGTCATCTATGAACATAAACAGGAACCTGAACAAGTTTTCTCACCGCAAACAGCTTATTTAATGATCGATACATTACGTGACGTCGTACGGAGCGGTACTGGAACATACATGCAGTCGCAACTACGTCACGGTGGTGTCGATTGGGCTGGTAAAACTGGTACATCTCAAGATTATCGTGATGCTTGGTTTATCGGATTTAATCCTAATGTAACCTTAGGTTCTTGGATTGGATACGAAACACCATCATCAATTTATTGTCCGACTTGTTCGCTATCGTACCATCCACGAAATATTAAATTGTGGGCTCAAGTTGTCAACGAATTGACAGATGAGTTTCCTGATTTAATGGCACCGAAAGAAAAGTTTTCTCGTCCTGAAGGAATTGTATCGAAAAGTATTTGCGCTACTTCTGGACTACTTCCTTCGAAAATTTGCGAAGAGGCTGGGCTTGTTATCTCAGATCTTTTCCATAAAGATCACGTACCAACAGATAAAGATGACAGTTTAGTAGGCGGAAATATGCCTCTAGTCGTCGTCGATGGTGAACAAGTCATCGCTCATGAAAATACACCAGAAGAATTCACTTTAGAATCAAAGGGTGGTATCGCCTTTAATCCTGAATTTTTAAAACGGATGAAATATGATTCCTTAGATGATTTATCTCAACTTATTCCGCGCAAAAATAGCGATAAATGGGGGAAAGTTGGTTTTAAACGTTCAGATATTTCAGGGACGACTTTTTCCGAAGGTGAACGAAAAAGGCTAAGCGCACCAACTAATATAAAAGCAAATAACACAAAAGTTAGTTGGCAACATCAAAAAGGGCAATTAGTCGTTGGATACCGAGTTTATTACGCTGAGCCAAATAAAAACTCTTATTCATTAATAGGACATACAACTGATTCATCCTATCGCTTACCTGATGAGCCCGGAAATTATCATATTCGCGCAGTAAATTATTTCGGTGAAGAATCAAAGCCTTCAGCAACAATTGTAATTGAAGTAGAAAAAAACGACGAAAAAGACAATGATGAAAATAAAGAGAAAGAAGAAAAGAAGGACAAGAAAAACAAAAAAGATAAAAAAGATAAAAAAGATAAAAAAGATAAAAAAGATAAAAAAGATAAAGAAAGTGAGAATACAAGCGAATAAAACAATAAAAGCAAAATTTCAATAAGCTAGAATAAAACCATAGCCTTAAATAAAAAGATGGGCTAAACTTCTTCTCAGGAAGTTAGCCCATCTTTTTTTATATTTGTTGTTCTTCACAAAATTAAAAGGTATTCAGCATTGAAACTGAATACCGTTGGAAACTATATAATATTAGTTAAAGACCATTGTTGTGTAATATATGTAGTAAATCTAATAAAAGTCTGTTAATGCTGTTTTTATTTTGTTTAATTTTTATGTTCATCAACATAATCAGAATCTAAAATAACAATTTCTACTCGTCTGTTTTTACTCATATTTTCAGGTGTATCATTCTTAACGACAGGACGTGTTTCGCCGTAACCAGCGATGAGAAAACGTTCGGGATCAATATCGTGTTCTTCTATGAAATGACGAACGACACTTCCCGCCCGTGCACCAGACAATTCCCAGTTAGATGGATAGCGGTACGTAGATATTGGTCTACTATCCGTATGCCCTTCGACACGGACAGTATTACTAATTCCGGTTAAAAGCTCGCCAACCTCATCGAGAAAGGGAATCCCCGATTCTAAAATAACTGCTTCTCCCGAGTCGAACAGAATACTATCTTGTAAAACTAAATGTACACCTTCTTCCGTTCGATTCGCCGTAATTACGTCACCTAGTCCTTCACTTTCAAGAAAATCTTCAACGTTTTCCATTAATCGAGCTAAGGCATCAGCTTTTTTTTCCCATTCTTCTAATTGATCGAGTACGCCATCTAAATCAACATCTTCTTCATCGTCATCTCCATCCGTCGTTCCTAAATCATTTCCACCTTGTCCTTCTATATCTCCCGACGTAATATCTTCAGATGGAACAGCAGATGGTAGAAAATCTAATACAGCACGACTTTGGAAAGAACGAGTAATCGATTCAAACTTTGTAATATCAATTTGTGATATTGAAAATAGCAGAATAAAGAAAACTAATACTAATGTAACCATGTCAGAGTACGTTACTAACCACTTTGGAGCACCTTTGTCGTTAGACTTTTTCCTGTCTCGATTAAGCCTCATGGGCCTCTCCTCCGCGAACTACTTCGCTTTCTTGTCTAATAGCTTCCTCGTCGTCTCCTTGTAAAAAGGCGCTTAACTTCTCTTCTAGGATTCTTGGATTTTGTCCAGATTGTACTCCAATAATTCCTTCAATAATAATTTGTTTCATAAAGATTTCTTCTTCCGTTTTGTTTTCTAATTTACTCGCCATAGGAATAAACACTAGGTTCGCTAATACAGTACCATAAAGAGTTGTTAATAGGGCTACAGCCATATTTGGTCCTAAACTAGACGGATCTTCTAAGTTGTTAAGCATTAATACAAGCCCAATAAGTGTACCGATCATACCCCAAGCAGGAGCATATTCTCCTGCTTTTTCTAATAGGAGTCGCCCATTAAAATGACGTTCCTCAAGGGCTACGATCTCGGCATTCATAATTTCATGAATCACTTCTGGTTCAATACCATCAATAGCTAATAAAACACCCTTTTTAATGAACTCGTCCTCTTCATCAGCTATCTCATCTTCCAAAGCTAGCAAGCCATCTTTTCGTGCACGCTCCGATAAACTGACGAATAATTGGATTAAATCGGGAATTTTTTGATCGGTCTTGCGAAATGCTTCTCGCATCACCCGATAAAACATTTTAATCTGCTCAAACTTGAAGTTAATCAATAATGACCCGATAAGTCCACCAATTACAATTAACACTGATGTAATATCGAGAAATGTAATAAAGCCTTCTCGACCTCCACTCGATAAAATCGCAGCGGAGATCATGATGAAACCTACTGTTATTCCTATGGGGGTCAGCAAATCTCGTTTTTTCATCTTGAATCTCCCCAATTTGATCGTATTTTTATATATTTATTTTGTTGAATCACGGGTTAAAATACGATGGGGTAAAATAACTGTTTGTTCATCAACTTCCTCTTTATTCATAAACTTCGTTAACAAACGCATTGCAACCGCTCCAATATCATACATCGGTTGAACGATTGTCGTTAACGTCGGCCGTACCATTAAAGATACTCGAGTGTTATTAAAGCCAAACACTTCTACATCTTCTGGTACTCGTAATCCCCCATCTTGTAAACTATGAATGACACCGACAGCCATCTCATCTGTCGCAACAAAAATACCTTTAGGCTTTTTCTCTTGTTCTAACAGTTTATTAACAGCGGAAATTCCACCATTATACGTTGTTTCTTCTTCGATAATTAATGACTCATCAACATCGATAGACGCATCGCGTAAGGCTTGCATATATCCTTCAAATTTCAAACCATTCGATTGTACATAATCATTACCTTTAATAAAAGCAGGCTGTTCTTCAATCGAATTTAATAAATAATTCGTTGCTTCATAAGCTGCTTGACGGTAATCAATATTAATCGATGGCAAAGTTTTTGTTTCATCTTGAGTTGCAGCTAACACGACCGGAACATTCGCTGTTTTAAACTGTTTGATATGGTCTTCGGTAATCTTTCCACCCATAAAGACGATTCCATCAACTTGCTTTTCTAACATCGTGTCGATTAGTCGAAGTTCTTTCTCCTTATTTTGATCTGAATTACTTAAAATAATGTTATACTTGTACATCGTCGCAATATCTTCAATTCCCCGAGTTAATTCTGAGAAAAAGATACTCGAGATGTCTGGGATAATAGCCCCAACAGTTGTTGTCTTTTTGCTCGCTAAACCCCTTGCTACAGCATTAGGACGATAGCCTAGCCTTTCGATTGTATCTAAGACCTTCTTCCTTGTTGTAGGTTTAACATTCGGGTTGCCATTAACTACACGTGAAACAGTTGCCATAGATACGTTTGCTTCTCTTGCTACATCATAAATTGTTACACTCATTTTCCTTCACCTCCGGTCAAAACTTTTGTCCTCCTTTAATCATATCTTAGCTTGATTAAAAACACAAAAAATATACAGCAAACACGTATAATAAACGAGTTTGCTGTATATATTTTCGTCAAAAATTCGTCAAGTGTCAATTTCGTTCATCATACGTGCTACTTTCCAACTGTTGCTTTTGTAGTAGATTGTTTATAGGCATTTAATTCTTCAAAAAAGTCATCGAACATATCTAAATCCATTTGTTGTTGCGAGTCTGATAAGGCTACAGCTGGATCTGGATGAACTTCTGCCATGATTCCATCCGCTCCCACAGCTAAAGCTGCTTTCGCTGTTGGTAATAACAAATCACGGCGTCCCGTCGAATGCGTGACATCAACCAATACTGGTAGATGTGTCTCCTGTTTTAATACTGGTACTGCTGAAATATCTAACGTATTACGAGTCGCTGTCTCATACGTACGAATTCCGCGCTCACATAAGATAATATTGCCATTTCCTCGAGAAATTATATACTCAGCAGCATGAATAAACTCAGAAATCGTCGCTGACATGCCTCGCTTTAAAATTACTGGCTTTTCAGTTTCCCCTACAGTTTTTAATAGTTCAAAATTTTGCATGTTCCTTGCTCCGATTTGAATGACATCGATATAATCAAGAGCTTCTTCGACGTCTTCCGGACTAACGATTTCACTAATTACTGCTAAGTCATACTCATCCGCTACACGTTTTAAAATTTTTAATCCTTCTAGACCGAGGCCTTGGAAATCGTACGGTGAAGTACGTGGTTTGTACGCTCCACCACGTAGTAATTTTAAGCCCTTTTCTTTCACAGACTTTGCAACATTCGCTACTTGATCGTAGCTCTCTACCGCACACGGTCCGAAGATGAAGCGAGCATCTCCGTTACCGAATGGTACACCTTTAATATCGACCACTGTATCAGAATGTTTACGCTCTCTAGATACGAGCAATGCCTTTTTCTTATCATCTTCCTGAATACCAAGGCTAAGCTTGAAAATCTCTTTAAAAATATGTTCAATCATCGCATCGGAGACTGGACCGTCATTATGTTCTAAAATGGTATTTAACATATCTCGTTCACGTACAGGGTCGAATCTCCTCGTGCTCTGTTTGCTTTTAATTTCACCAATCTCCTGGACAATTTTTGCACGTTGACTAATTAACTCTAAAATTTCTAAGTTCAACGTGTCTAACTGTTCACGCAACTCTTCCATCTTTCTACTACTCATATTTTACCGTCTCTCCCTGTGAATTTTTTCATAATTAAGACAATTATAACGAAAAAAGTTTCCTTTGTCACTCGAAAGAATATATAATGAGGATAACATAAGACTTGATTATTGAAAAGAAAGGACATGCTAATCTATGAACGAACACGTTTTTGCCCTCGATATCGGTACCCAGTCCGTAACAGGAATTTTATTAACAAAAGATGAAAGTAACTTTACCGTAACGGATTTTTACACAGAACAACATAAAGAACGAGCAATGCTAGATGGTCAAATACAAGATGTCGTTCAAGTAGCAGAGGTAATCACAAGCGTAAAAAGTAAACTTGAAGAAAAGCATGGACCACTTCGAAAAGTTTGTGTCGCTGCGGCTGGTCGAGCATTAAAAACGATTCAAACGACGATTACCATTCCAATCGATGAGCGACCGATAAAAACAGAGGAAGAAATTAAACATATTGAATTAAGTGCTGTACAACAAGCGCAACTTCAACTCGCAGAGGAACAGGAAAGTAGTTTTTACGATTACTATTGTGTCGGCTATTCTGTCGTCCATTATAGGCTAGACGGTGAAAAAATTGGTTCCTTTATTGATCAAACTGGCGAGGAAGTGTCCGTCGAGGTTATTGCTACTTTCTTACCTAAAGTTGTCGTAGAATCGTTAATCGCTGCTCTAGAGCGAGCAGATTTAGAAATGGCTGCTCTTACGCTTGAGCCAATCGCCGCTATCCACGTACTTATTCCAGAATCAATGCGTCGCTTAAACGTCGCATTAATCGATATTGGTGCAGGAACGAGTGACTTAGCAATTGCAAGAGATGGCACAATCGTTGCATACGGTATGGTTCCCATCGCCGGGGATGAAATTACAGAAAAAATTAGCGACCATTTTTTGCTAGACTTTAAACAGGCGGAATATCTTAAACAAAAAGTCGTTGATGATAAAGTAGCCACTGTTGAAGATATTCTTGGTTTTGAAGTTGAAGTTACATATGAAGAATTAGTAACGATAATTGATGAAACTGTCGACCATTTAGCACAACTTTTAGCTGATAAAGTTAAACAACTAAATACAAAAGCACCTCAAGCAATCATGTTAATCGGTGGTGGTAGTTTAACACCATTAATTGAGGAAAAGATTGCTAATTACTTAGATTTACCTAACAATCGCGTTGCAGTTAGAGGGTCTGAGGCTATTCAAATAAACGATGACAAAACAATCCTACCTAAAGGACCTGATTTTGTTACACCGATTGGAATCGCAATTAGTGCTACGGAAAACCCTTTTGAATATATGAATATTTATGTAAATGGCCGGAATGTGTTTCTTTTTACAATGGATAATTTAACTATCGGCGATTGCCTAGTCCAAGCTGGTATTGATATAAATGATTTCTACGGTAAGATCGGTCTCGCCTACTTCGTAAAAGTCAATGGAGAAGAAATGGCTCTACCTGGGACATACGGTAGTGCACCGACAATTTTACGTAACGGTGAAAAAGTGACCGTAAACGATTTTGTTCAAGAGAACGATCGAATTGACATTATTAAAGGAAAGGACGGTACTTCACCTACTGTTACAATTGAAGAAATCATCGGAACGAAAGAGCCACTTCTTTGCTTTTACAACGGACAATCCTATACTGTTAAGCCGACTTATAAAGTAAACAATACAAAAACCGTCGACCAATCCTATGTTTTAGAAGATAATGATGAAGTTGACATTATTTTTCCTGAAACGATTGGCGAATTTTTACATAACATTAACGTAGACACTTCAGATGCCCAAGCTTTCCAAGTATTTGTTGATGGCCAGCCTATTAAATTAGAAGGCCCACGTCAAAAACTACTTTTGAACGGTGAGCAAGTAACTTTCGATACGCCGATTGTTAATGGGGCAAAGATTGAAGTTGTTCCTTCCGGCTCAGTAACGGTACAACAACTATTAGACAAATTAAACATAAAACGAAAGCGAACGTTAAATGTTATATTTAATGACCGACCGATTACGTTAGAGCAACCGCTTCACACAATTACTCGTCAAGATAAAGTATTAACTGAAGAAAACATATTAAATCATGGAGACGAACTTGAAATTAAACGTCATAAAGTTAGGGACTTTATTTTCCAAGATGTTTTCCGTTACGCCGATTTAAATATCGACTCTATTACCGGTTCTTATGAACTTTTACGAAATGAGGAGCAGGCTAGCTTTCACGATGTCATTCAAGAGGGAGATCGCTTAACATTAAAAATTAAACGAAAAGAAAATCATCTTTTTTAAATCAATTCCTCCCTAAAGTTTTTACTTTTGACTTTAGGGAGGTTTATGTTGTTTA
>CALGOZ010000071.1 GCA_937960785.1 uncultured Pseudogracilibacillus sp. | reverse complement strand
CTTCAAACACTTTCTCTAAAACTTCAAGGAAAACTTCTGGAGATGGATATAATCGAGGAGTTCTTCTAGGCCACGGATTGCGTAATTAATGTCGGTTGTATGTTTTACTTCACCGATCATGATTTTCTCAATTTCATTTGTTTCTTTATGTCGCACGATTAAGATAAGATCTGGCCGGCCTTGGCGGTATAGCTTTGTCCTTGGTCGGTTGAAAAAAATTTCTGCATACTGATTCGTCTGCTCGAAAGATTTATGTAGTTGTTGGATGTATTTATTATCCTTGCTTTTTAACTCATCGGCATAAGTTTGAAAGGATAAATCCCTTGGTCCGGTTGAATCGTGATAAAGCGTATAGTAATAGTCTCCCTTTTCCCAGCTAGCAATCATATTGTCACTTCCGTCCATTAAATATAGGGTGCTTTCGTCAGTGTTTGCTTTGATTATTTGAATAGCCCAATAAAGTTCGAAGAGGACGTCTTCTTCCTTTGGTAGTATGAAGGTCTCTCGTAATAACTGTTCGTACTCTTCTTGTTCGAAGTCCCCTCGTTTAAATCGTAAGTAACGATCTAGTAGGTGGGCTGCTCTTCGATATAAGGGGTTTCGATGTTTCATAGTATTTTTAATACTTCGTACCGATAAGGGCGCTTCCGGTACTCTTTGTAAGTAAATATTTTCCCTTAGGATCTTATCTACCGGCTGGCGTAAGCTTTTCCAGTCTTGAAACCAGGCTCTGTCTAAAAACTTCGTCACATAAGGATTGTGATACAATTCATTTTGTAAAAGCACGAGTAAGTTTTTTAGGACGAGATTTTCCTGGGTGTCGAAGGAGCGGAAAGTCTCGTTAGTGACAAAGGTTAATTTGTCCTTGTAATTTGTCTGTAGACGGGTCCGAATCGTCTCGGGCCAGTCGATCGCTCCTCGGATTTCTGCTCGATTGGCTAGCTGTTTTGTCCTTGTAATTGTTTTAAAGTTGCGAATGAGTTTTGGTAGTTCTTGAACGAAGCTCTTTGTATCTTCATGTAATAAAAAGCGAAGGCTAAATAAATCTTCGAATCGATTAATATTTGGATGAATCTTCTTTGAGAAGGAGTCGAATCGGACATAGCCTTCTTTTACGTAAGTATGTAAATAGCTTGCGATTTCTTCGATTATTTTTTCTTGATTTGGCATTAGAAGTCACCTTGTTGGAAAAAGTCTTCGACGAAATCTAAGATCGGTGAAATATCTGGAAATAAATCCGGCCATTGGCTTAAAGATTGAACAAATTGTTCGATTCGGTGGCTTGCGATTCCTTCAAATTGTGGCAAGACGTATAAAATAATCGCTGATGTAAAGTCTCCTTCATAGCTTGTATATTTTGCAATATCTGCGATGATTGCTGGGCCAATTTTTCGATATTCATTAATTAGCTTCCAAAGCTTTGTTAATTCTTCCGGGTAAGGGTAGTTGGCCATCTTCCAAACGTCTAAGTAGCGTTTGATTAACATGACGTTAATCGTCTTAGGTATGCTGACAGGAATAAAGGCAAAGCGACGCATAAAGGCGTAACTCATTTCAAAGAGTGAGGCCTTATCGACGGTATTAATTGTCGCTATCATTCGCCAATCCTTTGGGATGATATAGCGATGTTCTTCGAGTTGTGTTTCTTTTTCTTCAAGGGCGATTTCAATCTTTTTGCCGTTGTTTGCTTCAAAGGGTAGCGTGACCGTATCTCCAGTTAGAACTGAGAATAAGGATCCGAAGGCTTTATCGATATCGGCTCGGTTTAGTTCATCGACGATGATCCATTCGTTTTTCTGGCTGTTGGTCCTGCTATCTTTTACCGCTTCTAGGAAGATGCCTGGATCAAAGTATAGCTCCCCACTTCTATCTGGTCGATAACCACCGATTGTATCGTAAGTCGACCAGTTAGATGAAGCGGTGACCATTTTTGCGTCGACATTATAGGCTTGGCAGATGAGTTTTGCTAATTTTGATTTTCCGGTTCCTGGTGGTCCGGTAAAGATAATATGGTCGCCTTTTTTAAGGGCTGTTGTAATTTGGTTAAATAATATATCTTCATTTTCAAAGATTAGGTCGAAGTCTTTTGGTTGTAAGCTTTGAGTGAAGTCGATTCTTTCAAGGTTTGCTCCTTCTTTTGCTTCTTCAGTCGCTTCGTCAGTAACGTCCTCTTTATACCAATTGTATAAGGTGTTGTAATGTTGTTCTTTTAGTTCAAAGAGGGAGGCACCGTGATTATTTGCCTGGACGACGCTACTAGAAGCTAATTCGGGTTGAGATGCTATTTCCTCCCACGGGATCGGCTCGACGACTTCCGTTACATCGTAGTAGATTGTTTTATTTCCTTGTTCGTGTTCGATTTTCCTTACTTTACCGAAGGCTGTAATCGCTTGTACGGGAGCGATTTCGAAAAAGATTACCTCATCCCCTTGGTCAACTTTTGTATAGGCTGAGTGTTGCTTTCGTCGGGCTCCGTCTTTATACGCTTGTCTGATGATTCCTTCTTTTTGTTTATGTTCATTTGGGTGACAGTTTTGCCAGAAGTAATGTTTTTTCTTTTCTTCCGGCTTCCAAAGCTCTCTTATTTCTTCTGTTAAGTAAAAGTTAATTTCCTCATCCTCGTAATCTTCTTTTAGTTTTTCTTTAATAATATAAATTTTTGCATCGCGGTCGGTGAGCGATTCGTCTTCAATCAAGTAGTTGAAGGTCTTGATAATCTTATCTTTATCGGTCCAGCTTGCAATCAGCTCGAAATAATTCGGTATTAAAAGATGGAGCAGTATATTGTACATTTGGACCTTCCGATCGATTGGTTCTCGGGCGATTTGGAATTCTTTTTTTAACTTCGTTGGTGATTGTAAGATAGCTTTCCGTTCCTTTTCTGTGTAACGTTTTATGCGTTCGGCTAAATGATGGATAAAGGTTAGTTCAAAGTTAATTTGCGAGTTATAACCCATGCCAGTAAAGATGAGTCCTTCTTTCAGGGCGTTAAAAATCGGTTGATCTAAGTCGATTTCAATGTTGCCCCAATTGGCGACCATTTGTATATTGTTTATTTTCGTCTCGTAAAGGGTCGCTTTCGGTACGAGATAATAAAGGAACAACATTTCGATTACCAATTTATAGACAAGCTCTCCCTCACCGGCTAATTGCATTTCTAATTTGTTATAAAATGTGTTGGCTGATGTGTCTGGCTTTTCGATATAGGTGGCCCGAAAGCGGTGTAAGTTTTCATTCGACCAGATTGGTTCTTCTGTCCAAATAATCCCCCGGTCCTTAAATAGACTGTTTTCTTTCCAATAATCAATCACTTCGTAAATTTCTTTATTTTCTTGCTGCATATTTTCACCTTCTTTGATTTTATTGTGGTGAGTGTGAGTTCTTGTATTGCTAGCATAACAGTTTTTTTCTGTTTCTTAAATAATTTTATTGAGTCGGAAGATAAGTTTCT
>CALGOZ010000070.1 GCA_937960785.1 uncultured Pseudogracilibacillus sp. | reverse complement strand
GGGGGGATGAAGGCAGGAAAAACCGGAAATAATTAATATTGTCCTTATCGTGTAACAAATATATCGAAGGAGTGTTTATTTTGCCCACTATAATAAAGAAAATAAGTGAGAAAATCGCAACGAAAAAAGGGGCTTGGATTACGATAGGTGTCTGGCTATTGATCGTTGCTTTACTTTCGATGTTTGCACCGAGCTCTAAGGAGTATTCGGTAAATAGCGTATCGAAGCTATATCCAGAATCTAGTCCGTCGGTAATCGCCACCAAAAAAATGAATGAATATTTTGAAGAAGACGAAGGAGTTCCTGCAATCTTTGTTTTTGAAGCCAAGAAAGACTTAATTGAACAAGTCGGCAAGGCAACTGAAAGCTTACAAGAGGAAGACCTTCCTTATGTTAAATCCATTATTCCTTTCCATCTCTTACCTCCGGAAGTAGCGATGACTTTCGTTTCGGAAGATGAGACGTCTTTATTTCTACCAGTACTCTTTGAGGAAGAGGCAACTTCGAAGGAAATCAAAGAAGGCTTAGAAGAGATTGAAAGTAAGTTAGATGACTTTAAAGGTTTTGAATATTATGTGACTGGTCCTGCGGGAATTTCTGTCGATGCTACAGCCTTGTTTGAACGGGCAGACTTAGTTCTCTTGTTTGCAACTGTCGGGATCATTTTAATTTTACTTATTTTTACATATCGTTCGCCTTTCTTAGCGCTTATTCCATTAGTAGCTGCAATATTTATCTATGCAGTAGTCGACCGTTTACTAGGTCTCATTGGAAAAAGTGGAGTAGAGTTGGCGAGCCAATCCTTATCGATCATGATGATTCTCTTGTTTGCCCTGGTCATTGACTATTCGCTATTCATTTTCTCCCGTTTTCGAGAAGAATTGAAAAAAGTCGATGACAAATATATTGCTATGCAACGGGCGATGACAGAAATCGGCGTACCGATTTTTTACTCAAGTTCTACGGTTTTAATTGCGATGTTAATTTTATTTTTTGCAAGTTTCGGGGATTATAAAAATTTCGCACCAATCTTTAGTACGGCAGTCTTTGTCATTATGTTGTCAGCCCTAACTTTATTACCTTCGCTATTTACTGTGGTTGGACGGAATGCCTTCTGGCCGAAAATTCCTCGAGTAGGAGATGAAGCTGTAGCTAGTTCTTCCTTATGGCGAAAGGTAGGGCGTATGGTGACGAATAAACCCGTCGTATCAGCTATCGTCATTTTAGTTTTTCTTGCTTTATCAGCTACCCAAGTCTTTACGATTACGTATGAATATAACACGATGAAATCTTTCCCAGCCGATATGCCATCAAGGGTAGGTTATGAGATTTTAGAAGAAAAATTTTCTAAAGGAGCCCTTGCCCCGACGACGGTTATTTTAGAAGCGGAGGACACCGTGGATGAAAAGGCACAACAAGCTTTAGCTGATACCTTGAAAGAAAAGGACTTAGTCGCTTCAGTTCGTCTCTCTAATAGAGCCGAGGACGGTAAGGTTCTGCAATATGACTTAACCTTCGACGAAGATCCTTATGATGTGAAGGCTATAGATGCTTTAGAAGTGCTGATTGAAGAGGAGAAAGATATCTTAAAAGAAGCGGGAATCGATGGGGCGTTATACTTCGCCGGTGAGACGGCAGCTTCTGTAGATAACCGCACGGTTAATAATCGCGATCTCATCGTTATCGTTATTTTAGAAACGATCTTTATCTTTGCGATGCTTATGTTTCTAACCCGCTCCTTCTCTATCTCAACCT
>CALGOZ010000069.1 GCA_937960785.1 uncultured Pseudogracilibacillus sp. | reverse complement strand
CTGAAAGTTTAATTTTCCGGGATAGTGGTGAAGAAGAGCCGACTGTGCATATTTTCCACTAAAAAATGTATATATTAATTTATAAAACTAGGGGCAATCTTTCTTAAATTAATGGATGGACTGAACTACTCTATAATGTAGGAATTCAGTCCATTCTTTTTTATTTTAATTATCGCAATACTCCCCTCTCAGCTTAGTTACTATTACGTAATTTGATTTATGTGTTCTAGAATATTCGAAAAAATTGCTAACATCCTTCGCGTTAAAAACTACCTACCCTCCCTCTGCGCTAAGGTTTTTAAGAGTTCTGTTTATTGCTCTACTTTTTTGAAATACTACTGGATAAGATGATGTATTATCTTTATTTAACTCATTTGATAGATGGGTCTCCATTAAGTAGGATAAAACATTTCTGTACATGGACTTACTTATGGCTGGTGTTTATTGAGTAGGTTGGAATGTTTTTGTATGTAAGCTTACCCATGGGAATGTTCCATTGAGTAAGTTGGGATGCTAAAGCGAGTATTCCTATTCAACAGACGCATCCACTATGTAGTGTTAACGAAAATCCCTGCTAACTTACTCAGTAGATGGTCCACCAAGTAAGTTTAAAATGTTCAGCACATTTAATTTAACCACGATGAGTGACTTTTAGCGTTTTTACTTATTAACTTCTTCGGCATAAAGCAATTAATAAATTATCCCGCCACGTAAGATGATGAAAGATGTTTAAATGGAAATGCTGGGTAAATCGTCTTTTCTAATGTACGTATAAAATAAAGAAATGGTGTGCAATCTAACTGAACACGCCATTTTATTTGCTTATTTTTCTTCCAGCCTATTTCTGGTGAAATATTACTTGGTAAATATTCATAACGGATTACCTTTTGTATCTTTTCACTAAAAGTTTATCATCTTTTATTCGACATTAGGTTTAAAAGAGTTGATTTAGTTTGCTAAATTACATTATATGTAATCTCTGTTGTGCAACTTACACAAAAGTGAGCAAAAGTTATTATATTTTTCACATATTGTTAAAGAAAATAAAAAATCCTATACTTATAATAGCCGTAATGAAATTGTTCTGTTTATATAGTTTATTCGTTAGACACACCTCTTTATCCCTAGTAGAATAAAGATAGATAAGTTATTTATTTTACATGATAAAGAGGAGTAGAACAATGGAAATGACGGAGAGCGTATTAGAATTAAATGATGTTCATCAGTTAGTCGAGCAGTTAAGTACATTGTTAAAAAAGGCTGTTATTTTAGAAAACCATGATTTTGAATTAGTTGCCTATAGTGCGCCGACGGAAGAAGCCTTCGATTCGATTCAACAGAAGACAATATTGACAAAACGTTGTCCCCTTTTTGTAATCGAACATTTGAAAAAAGAAGGCGTCATCGATCGTTTAATCACAGAAAGTAAACCAATATATCTCCATTTAATAGAAGATACAAACTTTTTCAAACGATTAGCGATTAGTATTAAATTCCGTCAACAACACTTCGGTTATTTATGGATTTACGATCCGGATAAAACCATTAATGGAACGCAACTCGATTTTATAGCAAAAACTGCAGCTCGAATTGGCGAACTATTTTATAAAGAAGAATTCGTCGAGAAAAACGATGTACCGACCCTAATTTGGAAATTAGTCAATGGGGATTTTACTAATGATGTAGAAGTGTTCCGTGCAGCTAAATTAGCCCAATATACGTTACCATCCGATTTTACCGTCATTGTACTATTTGTAAAAGATGCAGAAAAGCTTTATTTACTCGATAAAATAAAGTCTATTTTTGAAAGGGATGAAATTGGGTATTATTTAGGTAAGGGGACAGAAATTATCGGGCTCGTTAACAACGGTGAACAAGAAGATTCATCAGTACAACTTACTCATCTAATAGAAGAAATAAAAGATACTTTATCTTCCGAAGAAGTCGAGGCTCTATTTATTGGCATTGGTAATAAGTACGACTCGATTCGAAAAGTACGAAAGAGTTACTTGGAAGCGTTAGAAGTAATTGAAACGATGTCCTTTTTAAACGTTACTGAACAAAATGTTTATTTCTATCGAGATCTAGGTTTACATCGTCACTTAAAAGCAATGTATAAGAAGAATGTAACGGAACAATATAGAAATGGACAAATCGTTGCCTTGATGGATAAAGATCTAAAGACGAACAGTGAGCTCGTTAAGACCGTTTGGTATTACTTGAAGAATGATACGAAAGTAAGTCAGACGGCTGATGAATTATTTATTCATCACAATACGCTCCATTACCGATTGAAACAAGTAACAGAGCTAACTTCAATTGACTTTACGAACGTGATGGAAAAAACGGATTTATATATAGAACTTTTCCTCTTGTTTCATGTTGAAGATTACTACGAACATTATCAATCGGTATTAAAGTAAAGTTAAGTAGATTATTGTTGAAAAACAATAAAATATTATAAGGAGGCAAGATCAATGGTAGTAGCATATACTCACGAACCATTTACGGACTTCTCGATTGAGGAAAACCGCCGTAAAATGGAAGAAGCGCTAAAAAAAGTTGAGGCTGATTTAGGTGGTGACTACCCACTTATTATTAACGGTGAACGTATTACAACAGAAGATAAAATCGTCTCCGTTAACCCAGCGAATAAAGAAGAAGTGATCGGTCACGTATCAAAAGCAAACCAAGAGTTAGCTGAAAAAGCGATGCAAGTTGCCGATGAAACTTTCGAATGGTGGAGAAAATCAGACCCACAAATGCGCGCAGATATTTTATTCCGTGCTGCAGCAATTGTCCGTCGTCGTAAGTTTGAATTTAGTGCTCATTTAGTTAAAGAGGGCGGTAAGCCATGGAATGAAGCTGACGCTGATACAGCAGAAGCAATTGACTTCTTAGAATACTATGGTCGTCAAATGGTTCGCTTAAAAGACGGTGAACCAGTAAATAGTCGTCCAATTGAACGCAACGAATTCAAATATATTCCACTAGGCGTAGGAGTAGTAATTTCGCCATGGAACTTCCTCTTTGCAATTATGGCTGGAACGACGGCCGCAGCGATGGTTACTGGTAACACAGTATTATTAAAACCAGCAAGTGCAACACCAGTAATTGCATATAAATTTATCGAAGTATTAGAAGAGGCTGGAATGCCAGCAGGTGTTGTAAACTTTATTCCAGGACCAGGTAGTGAAGTAGGTGACTACTTAGTTGATCACCCACGTACTCGTTTTATTAGCTTCACTGGTTCCCGTGAAGTAGGTACACGTATCTTTGAACGTGCTGGTAAAGTACACGAGGATAAAGGCCAAATCTGGTTAAAGCGTACAATTTTAGAAATGGGCGGAAAAGATACGATTATCGTTGATAAAGAAGCCGATTTAGAGTTAGCAGCAGAATCAATCGTTAAATCTGCCTTCGGTTTCTCAGGTCAGAAATGTTCTGCCTGTTCACGTGCGGTAATTCATGAAGATGTTTATGAAGAAGTGAAGAACCGTGTCGTTGAATTAACTAAAGAATTAACTGTAGGTGATCCTGCAGATCAAAATAACTTTATGGGTCCTGTAATCGACCAAGCAGCGTTCGATAAAATCTCAAGCTACATTGAAATCGGAAAAGAAGAAGGTACGTTGCTTGTCGGTGGCGATGGCGACGACTCTAAAGGTTGGTTTATTAATCCGACAGTCTTTGCGGATGTAGATCCTGAAGCACGTATCATGCAAGAGGAAATCTTCGGACCAGTTCTTGCAATGACAAGTGCGAAGGATTTCGATGAACTAATCGAAATTGCAAACAATACTGACTACGGTTTAACAGGTGCTGTCATATCGAATAACCGTATTAACTTAGAACGTGCACGTGAAGACTTCCACGTTGGAAACCTCTACTTCAACCGTGGATGTACTGGAGCAATTGTCGGATATCAGCCATTTGGTGGATTTAACATGTCTGGAACTGACTCTAAAGCCGGTGGCCCTGACTATTTAATCCAACATATGCAAGCTAAGACAGTTTCTGAAATGTTTTAATAGGTTAATCCTACAGCTTTAATTATGAAAAGGATTAAGCTAGAAAAACTTAGCTTAATCCTTTTTTTATTAAAAATCCGGCCAATTGTCGCATAATTACCATTTGTTTAAGGAAAAGGAACGAAAAAAGGTTCACAAAAGTAGCGAGAAGTAAATGATAATTATGACGAGTCTGTTCATACTAATAATAAGTATGAACTTGCTAATACAATAAGCCGAATCAATATATATAAAGCATTACATACTTATTTTTTGTTACAGGACTCTGTAACAAGTCTTTTAAACGTATTAAAGATAACGTTTTCTTATGAAATTAGGAGGTAATGAGTATGGAAACAGCACATTTATATCAGTTAATTGCAATCGTAATCTATATGGTTGCAATGTTGTTAATTGGATGGTATTCCTTTAGAAGAACTCGTGATTTAACAGACTACATGTTAGGTGGTCGTTCTTTAGGTCCTGCAGTTACCGCATTAAGTGCAGGTGCTGCGGATATGAGTGGATGGTTATTAATGGGACTTCCTGGTGCGATTTACGTGTCGGGTATGGTCGAAGCTTGGATTGCAATTGGTCTTACAATCGGTGCGTATTTAAACTGGATTTTCGTTGCACCACGTTTACGTATGTATACGCAAGTATCTAACGACTCGATTACAATCCCAAGTTATTTAGAAAACCGTTTGAAGGATAACACACGTATTTTAAGAATTGCTTCGGGAATCATTATTTTAATTTTCTTTACGTTTTATGTATCTTCTGGAATGGTTGCTGGTGGAGTATTTTTCGAAAGCTCTTTCAACCTTTCCTACCATACAGGAGTATTAATTGTATCAGTTGTAGTTATTGCTTATACATTATTTGGTGGATTTTTAGCTGTAAGTTATACAGACTTTTTACAAGGATTAATTATGTTCTTAGCCCTTATTCTTGTACCGTTATTTGGAATATTTCTAACAGGTGGCTTTGGTGAAACTGCAGCGAGTATCCGAGAAGTAAATCCAACTCACCTAAACTTACTTAAAGGTGCAACAGCAGCTGGAATTATTTCTTCTATTGCGTGGGGGCTTGGTTATTTCGGTCAACCACATATTATCGTCCGTTTTATGGCGATTAAATCCGTTAAAGAAACAAAAGAGGCTAGAAGAATTGGAATCGGTTGGATGGGATTAAGTTTAATTGGTGCAATGTGTACAGCCTTAATTGGAGTAGCTTACTTCCAGCAGAATCCAGGCTTATCATTAACAGATCCTGAAGCAGTATTTATTGAATTAGGTCAAATTATTTTCCACCCATTTATTGCTGGTATTATGCTTGCAGCGATTTTAGCAGCGGTTATGAGTACCATTTCTTCGCAGTTAATCGTTACATCCTCAGCTCTAATTGAGGACTTATACAAGGCTGTATTTAAAACTGATGCATCTGATCGTCATTACGTTTTCTTAGGTAGAATGTCTGTATTAATTGTTTCAATTGTAGCCCTTGGCTTTGCTTGGGCAAAGACAGATACAATTTTAAAGCTTGTATCCTTTGCGTGGGCAGGATTTGGAGCTTCTTTCGGTCCAATTATCTTACTAACATTATACTGGAAGCGAATTACGAACATAGGTGCTTTATCAGGGATGCTAGTTGGTGCGATAACAGTTTTAATTTGGGGTAACGTTGAAGTATTGTCAAGCAACTTGTACGAAATTGTTCCAGGATTCTTATTAAACTTAATTGTTACGGTCATTGTCAGTAACTTAACGTACAAAGAAAATCCTGAAATCGAAGAAGAATTCGATAAAACAATGCGACTTCTTGCAGAAGAACGAGCAAAGTAATCCTTCATTAAAAGAAAAATATATTGCACATTTAATAAGCGGTATTCACTTATTTATGGTGAATATCGCTTTTTATTTTAAAAAATTTTAATATAATTTTTAAAAAACTATGATACAAAGTAAAAAAGTAAAGTATAATAAGGATAAGAATTGATAAGGAGGAGTTAAATGAAGCGCAATCGAATTAAAAAAGAAGCAGAAAATTGGCTAGAAGCAGGAGTTATTTCTGACAAACAGCTTGAAGAAATTATGTCCATGTATGAAAAGAAAGATCGTTCGTATATTATCGTGTTGTTAGCAACGATTCTCGTAAGTTTAAGCGTCATTATTTTTGTTTTGTCGGATTGGGCACAAATACCAGATGTAGCAAAAATAATAATAATGACTATGATCATGGTGTTTGTCTACGTCTTAGGGTTTTATCTTTATCAAAAGGATAAAAAGCAACAGGATCGTAATGCTTTAATTGGTATTAGTTTTATAACCGTTGGATACGTATTGTTTGGTGCAATTATGCTTTTAACGATTGCGATGTACAATGTTAACTTATTATCGGCTTGGCCCTTTTTATGGTGGAGTTTATTAGGACTACTCCTCTATATAGCTGTTTCTCATTCATTTTTAATTAATATTGCACTACTCGTTACTATCGCAGGACAGCTTTATAGTTCAATTCAAATTGGCTCTTTTTACTATATTTTATTTTTAATATATTTAATCGGGTATTTTCACTATGTATTCCATCGTGGTACACGGCTAATGCATTATATTTTTTCTTTAGGTTTAGCCGGGCAACTACTCTTACTTTCCATTATTGTATTTGAACAGTTTTATTTCTTTTTATTACTTTTGTTATCTATGTTCGCTTTAAGTTTAATTTTACCAAAACAACTAATTTACAGACGAATGGTAGATGTGACAATCATCTCTCTTTTACTTTATAAAGTATATGAATCGTTAGTAATTCAAGATGAATTTATGATGGAAGCGGTTCAACTTCGTCCAGGATTCTTTATACTTTATAGTCTTTTATTTATAGTCGTTTTATTTATTTTGTCTTTTGTACGAAAGGAACAACGAATAACGCTAATCTTGTTTATTCCTATCTTCTTTATACCGTATGCCCAAGTATTTATTATTGGTACATTATTTGTTTATGCCGTATATTTAGTTTTTTATAGTATAAAAAGTGATGATACTCGTTCAAGAGGAATAGGTTTTATAAGTTTTTTTATAGCAATCGTAACAGTTCTTTTACAATATGATTGGGATACGCTAACGAAGTCGATTATATTCTTGCTTACAGGTTTTGCTCTGTTTTTCTTTTACGTTATGATTGAGCGAAAGAAACGCAAGGAAGGACGGTCGAGTCAATGAGACGCATTTACTTTTATTTTTTATTAACTTTGCAAATTGCTGTTATTGTAATCGTTACAATTCAATTTGAACGAATTGACCATCGTAGTGAATCGCTCTTTCTGAAGGCAAGGATTGACTATGTATATTTACCGGAAGAAAAGAGAGAGGCTGAGTTTTTCGTCGAATATTCAATTAATCAAATACCTGATGAAACATGGTCTATTGAAAAGGAATTACCATATAATAAATTAGTATATGTGACAGTTGAAAGAGATGAATTATTACAGAAAGTGACTGAAGTAAGTTTGAAAAAGCCCAAAATAAATGAAGAAGAAAATATTGTATTAATCGGAAAATATCAATATGAACACCCAGACGGTTACCATGTTGTTCGATATGGGTATGAATCCTTCGCTATGCCTTCTAAATCTTTAATGTATACAGAGGGGGATTTGGTGCGCATACATTTATTACGTGGAAAATGGGGACAATTTAAAGTTGACACTGTCGAAAAAATCAACCAATAGTATGTAAGGGTTGGTTCTATATCTAATTTTATATTATGGTAGGCCCTCGCACCTCTACTATCACAAGTGAAAGGATTTGGAATAGGAACGGTAAAAAGTATTCAACGTTAACAGATCTGGAGGCGATTTTTAATGGAAAGAAAATTTAAGAAGACTGTCGTCAGAATTAAAGAGTGATAAAATAAAAAACATTAGTTAAATTTAGCCCCTTCCAAATACCTTTAGGAGGGGTATTTTAGTTTAAAATGATAGTAAATAGTATATAACGTAATGAAGGAACTTACTCTTTACCATCGATTTTTTAAAAAACATGAATAGCTAATAGAATGAATTCACTAAATAAAATTTTTTCCATACTCTGATGAAATTAGCGAATAGTTGCTAATGTAGCTGTTTTTTTGATATTATCAATATGTTATATACTTTATATAATGGCCTAACTTACCTTTTTTCATCAGAAGGACTGTATGAAAATAAATCTTAATATAAGTGATAAGGACTGTTAGTTTTACGGAGGTGAACTTTAAATGGAAATGACAAAAGAAATGTTAGAAAAAGTTGCGGAAAACGCCCGCCTCGCTCTCACTGATGAAGAACTTGAAACGTATACGAAAGAAGTAAATAGAATGGTTCAATATGTAAAGAAAATTCAAGAGATTAATACGGATGATGTAGAACCAACTACTCATGGTAATCGTGTTTACGATGTGCTACGCAAGGACGAACCGAAAACTTGGGAGTTACGGGACAAAGCATTAGATAATGCACCAGAGATCGAAGACGATCACTTTAAGGTTCCATCGGTTATAGAATAGGAGGAAAGAAGATGACTTTAAGCAATTATTCGATTAAAGAAATCGAAACGATGTTACATAAAGGTGAAATAAACGCTCAGGAACTCGTCGATCTTTCCTTGTCTCAAATTGATGAAGTCGACGAGGAAGTGAAAGCTTTTTTAACAGTAGAAGCAGAAAAAGCAAAAGAAAAAGCAAAACAGTTAGATGAGAAAAATGCCTATGATGGTAAACTAGCGGCAATTCCAGGTTCGATTAAAGATAATATTGTAACGAAAGGTATTCGAACAACGGGAGCAAGTAAAATGTTAGAAAACTTAGAAGACCCGTTGTACGATGCTACCATTGTAGAAAAATTAGCTTCCGAAGATGCCATAATGGTCGGAAAAGTTAATTTAGACGAATTTGCGATGGGTTCAACGACAGAGACATCGGCGTTTAAAAAGACGACAAATCCATGGAATACAGCTCATGTTCCAGGCGGTTCAAGCGGTGGATCCGCAGCCTCAGTAGCTGCGGGAGAAGTAATGTTCTCTATCGGCTCTGATACAGGAGGTTCAATTCGTCAGCCGGCATCGTTTTGTGGTGTAGTCGGAATGAAGCCCACTTACGGCCTTGTATCCCGTTACGGTTTAATTGCAATGGCTCCATCTTTAGATCAAGCCGGACCAATTACCCGGACAGTTGAAGATAACGCTCGTGTATTAGAAGTAATCGCCGGACATGATACGCGCGATGCAACGAGTGTAAATAAAGAAGTTCCTAATTATGTGGAAAATTTAACGAAGGAAATTAACGGATTAAAAATAGCTGTTCCTAAAGAATTTTTATCAGAAGGAATTGACTCTGAAGTTAAAGAATCAGTAGAAAATGCGTTACAAATGCTTGAATTATTAGGAGCTACGTGGGAAGAAGTTTCCTTACCTCATTTAAATTATGCAGATGCGACTTACTATGCGATTGCGTTTAGTGAAGCGACTTCGAGCTTAGCACGTTATGATGGTGTACGTTTTGGCCATCGGGCTGAAAAGTTCGATGATGTCATCGACATGTTCAAACGTTCGCGAGCAGAAGGATTTGGTGATGAAGTGAAACGTCGCTTATTGGTAGGAACGACCTTTTTAAGTGGTGATTTTAATGAGGAAATTTTCCGAAAGGCGCAAAAGGTGCGTACTCTAATTGGACGCGATTTCCAGGCTGCCTTTAGCAAGTTCGATGTTATTATTGGACCAACGACTGCAACACCAGCCTTCAAATTGGAAGAAGATGTTGAAAATTCCCTTGCAATGACGACGAGCGATATATTAGTCACACCAGCGAACTTAGCAGGCTTACCGTCAATTTCTGTACCATGTGGATTTTCGGAGGACGGCTTGCCACTTGGATTACAAATAATCGGTAACCATTTTGAGGAGCAGCAGCTTTACAATGTTGCTTATGCTTACGAACAAGCAACGAACCATCATAAGAAGCGTCCAACGATCGGGGGTGCTGAATAATGGAATTTGAAACAATTATCGGTTTAGAAGTCCACGTAGAATTAAAGACGAAATCAAAAATCTTTTCCGAAAGTCCAAATGCTTTCGGAGATACACCGAATGCCAATGTAAATCCGAAAGATTTAGGTTATCCAGGTACGATGCCAATTTTAAACGAAGAAGCAGTTAATTATGGTATGAAAGCTGCTCTAGCTCTAAATTGTGAAATCGCCAATGTGATGATGTTCGACCGTAAACATTATTTCTATCCAGATAATCCAGCAGCTTATCAAATTTCTCAGGATGAGTTTCCATTAGCGGAAAATGGCTGGATTGAAATTGAACTTGATGGTGAAAAGAAAAAGATTGGAATCGAACGAATTCATTTAGAAGAGGACGCTGGAAAGTTAACTCACGATGCTAGTGGTACCCTTGTAGACTATAACCGTCAAGGAACACCACTAATTGAAATTGTATCGAAACCAGACATACGTTCACCGGAAGAAGCATACTTATACTTAGAGAAACTAAAATCAATCATTCAGTATACTGGTGTTTCTGACGTTCGAATGGAGGAAGGTTCTCTACGCTGTGATGCGAATATTTCCTTACGTCCAGTTGGACAGGAAGAATTCGGAACGAAAGTCGAATTGAAAAACTTAAACTCCTTCGCTTTCGTACGGGACGGTCTTGAATATGAAGAAAAGCGTCAAGCAAAGATTTTATCCGAAGGCGGATCTCTCGAACAAGAAACACGTCGCTATGACGATCGAGCGAGAAAAACGATTTTAATGCGTGTGAAAGACGATGCAGAAGATTATCGTTTTATGCCAGATCCAGATGTTGCACCAATTTCTATTAGCGACGAATGGATCGAACGTATCCGTAAAGAAATTCCTGAATTACCAGATGAGCGTAAGCAACGTTACGTCGAAGAGTTAGGTCTATCCGATTACGATGCCGGCGTTATTACAGGAACAATTGAGATGGCTGACTTTTTCGAGGATACGATTGCGCTTGGAGCTGATGAAAAGCAAGTAGCGAACTGGTTAATGGGTGATCTTTCTGCTTATATGAACAAGCACTTAAAAGAATTACCAGAGCTTGCAATTACGCCAGAAGGATTAGCGAAGATGATTAAACTTATTGAAGATGGTACAATTTCATCGAAAATCGCTAAACGGGTCTTTGCTCATCTTGTTGAAAATGGTGGCGATCCAGAAGAGTTTGTTAAGAAAGAGGGACTCGTACAAATTTCCGACGAAGGTGAATTGTTAAAAATCGTCCAACAAGTCCTTGCAGAGAACGAACAATCAGTACAAGATTATAAAGATGGAAAAGGACGAGCTCTCGGTTTCTTAGTCGGTCAAGTAATGAAGGCAACAAAGGGTCAAGCGAATCCTCAGTTAGCTAACAAATTACTAAAAGAAGAAATCGACAAACTTTAAATAAATAAAAAGTAAAGATCCCTTGCTCACAATCGTTTTACGTATCTCGTTCAAACGATCCTCCCGTGAGCAAGGCTTTTCTTTATGAAAGAAAGTAGTTTACAAGTTAGGGTGATACAAATCTAGTTGAGTACAAGTAGAGGAGTGGTGCGCTTGAAAAGAGCACGCATTATATACAATCCTTCAGCAGGACGTGAACAATTTCGTAGTGAATTACCTTATGTATTAGAACAACTAGAGCAAGCTGGATATGAAGCTTCTGCCCATGCAACGACAGGGGAAGGTGATGCAACTCGTGAGGCAAAATTAGTAGCTGAGCGAAAATACGACCTTCTTATCATTGCAGGAGGCGATGGGACAATTAACGAGGTAGTTTCTGGAATTGCTGAAGCATCTTATCGACCTAGGATTGGAATTATCCCTGCAGGAACGACAAACGACTTTGCCCGAGCTTTATTTATGCCAAAAGATACAAAAGAAGCAATTAAAGTAATTTTAGAAGAAAATGAGCGGGCTCTCGATATTGGTAAAGTGAATGGAAAGTATTTCATTAATATTGCTGGTGGCGGTGATTTAACAGAGCTTACTTTCGATGTATCGACAAAAATGAAAGCAACGCTCGGTCGATTAGCTTACTATGTTAAAGGAATCGAAATGTTGCCTTCAATCCGTTCATCATCTGTTACAATCGAATATGATGGCGAAGTATTCGAAGGCGATATTATGTTGTTTTTAGTCGCAAATACGAACTCTGTTAGCGGCTTTGACCAACTTGCTCCCGATGCATTATTAGATGATGGCTACTTCGATATGATTATTTTAAAGAAAACGAATTTAGCTGATTTTGTCCGTCTTGTCACCGCAGCTCTTCGTGGAACTCATCTAAAAGATGAAAAAATTATTTATACCCAAGCGAAACGGATCAAAGTAACGCCCCATAAAAAAATGCTTCTCAACTTAGATGGAGAATATGGTGGTGAATTCCCTGGGGAAATTGTCAACTTACCGCAACATTTAACTTTTTTAGTTAGTAAACAATTTATCGAACGTGAACAAAAAGTGAAAAAAAGATTAAATAAATAACTATTCTAAAACCTCATCATCTACCTTTTAGGTATACATTGGTGAGGCTTTTTATTATGGAGAATGAAGTTAAAAAATAAAAAATACATATATTATAATAAAGCACAATTATTGCAAAAACTTATGATACAATAACGTCTAGACAAGGAAATGACTTACAGAATAAAGGATGAAATAAATTCATGACAAAAAGAAAGCACACACCTCCGGTAAAAAAGAATGAAGAAATAATTGTTACATGTACTGACTTAACCCATGAAGGAAATGGTGTTGCTAAAGTTGGTCAATATCCTCTTTTTGTGCCATATTTGCTACCAGGAGAAGAAGCAAAAGTTAGAGTTGTCAAAGTAAATAAAAACTTTGGATATGGTAAGTTAATTAGTGTAAAAGAGAAAAGCGAAGTACGAGTGGAACCACCGTGTAATGTCTTTTTCCGTTGTGGTGGTTGCCAATTACAACATATGACCTATGAAGCCCAACTAAAAATGAAGCAAAATAATGTGCTGAATCAACTAAAACGAATCGGTCATATTGAAGATGTCATCGTTCATCCCACCCTAGGAATGGACGAGGAGCCGTGGCGTTATCGAAATAAAATTCAAATGCCAGTAGGTGAAAAAGACGGATCTTTAATTACTGGCTTTTATCGCGAACGAA
Organism: uncultured Pseudogracilibacillus sp.; assembly: GCA_937960785.1. Lineage (GTDB taxonomy): Bacteria > Bacillota > Bacilli > Bacillales > Amphibacillaceae > Pseudogracilibacillus. The sequence goes on along the minus strand of CALGOZ010000069.1, from coordinate 5,074 downwards.
GTCACGATATTATTCCAGATATGGACACATGTCTTATCCAAAATAAAACCGGTGATACCATAGTCGAACGAATCCGAATAATTGCTGATGAATTAGGAATAAAAGCGTATGATGAAATCCATCATCGTGGAGTATTACGGCATATCGTCGTTCGTACTGCCTATGAAACAAAAGATACGATGGTTATTATCGTTACACGGACGAAAACTTTACCCCATGAAAAAGAACTGGTATCGCAAATTATAGAGGCTCATCCCGAAGTAAAGTCCATCATCCATAATATTAATGAAGGGCGCACGAATGTTATTTTAGGTGACAGGATGCGAACGATTTATGGTAAAGATTATATAACGGACTCGATCGGTTCGCTTTGTTACCGCCTATCACCGCGTTCTTTTTTTCAGGTGAACCCGCTTCAGACGAAAGTACTTTATGAAAAAGCGCTCGAATACGCTCAAATAGATAAAGATGACATTGTCGTAGATGCCTACTGTGGAATTGGATCTATTTCACTCTTTTTAGCAAAAAAGGCGAAAAAAGTTTACGGTGTAGAAATTGTGCCCGAAGCGGTAGAAGATGCCAGACGAAATGCAGAATTAAATGGGCTCGATAACGTCGAATTTGTCGCCGGAAAAGCAGAAGAAGTAATGCCAAAATGGAAAAAGGACGGCTTAAAGCCCGATGTGATCGTCGTTGACCCACCTCGTAAAGGTTGTGACAAGAAGTTACTTCAGGCGATGCTCGCGATGAATCCGAAACGAATCGTCTATGTATCTTGCAACCCAGCTACCTTGGCTCGAGATTTACGCATCTTAGAAGACGGTGGTTATCAAACAGAAGAAGTGCAACCCGTCGATATGTTCAGTCAGACCTATCATGTCGAGGCAGTTGCATCCTTAACTAAAATAATGTCATAATCTGTCAAGCAACAATTTTCACAATAGAAAACCCGGTTAGCGACTTTTTAATTAGTCCGCTAACCGGGATGAATCGGTCAAGGTTATTAACAATTAATACATACCGATAGAGTTTAAATAACGAAAACCTAATCTAGTATTTCGTGTATATGCTAGTGAATTTAAAATTGCTTGATCATAAATTGTCGACGTAAAAATCAGCATGGATGTGGTATACAGACCGACAATAGGAATTAATCCGTCTCCAGGGATTCCAGCAAGAGCACCAAAAGCCATACTTAGAATGGAGGTGGTATAGTTTTTGAGTAAATCTTTCTCAGCCTGAGTATAGGTTGTCTCCGAGTCAATAATAGTATTAACTTCTTGAATAAATGTTTCGGGGTCAGAGATGTTTTCAAAGCCGTTATGTGACAGAAAACCTTGATAAATTGAATTGCCAAAAGATTGAATATCTACTAATGACTTTATATTTTCAATTCCAATTTCTATGTTCTCAACCTTATTTAATAAATTAGGAAGTGCAGTAACATTTGGAATGGAGTTTGCTGCCTGTGCGGCATTACTAAACAAATCGATTAACTTACCATTTCCCAAGTTATGCATGACAATATTATAAACACGGTCATCTTCATTTGTCATATATTCTGGGTAATAATGAATTGGAAGATTACCCCATACTCGGCCTGCATTTCTATCTACATCATGAACATCAACATAGTATAAGAGAAAAGTTTTAATAACTTCTTCATTAGAGGCGTTTGTACCATAAAGGTTTGTTGCAAAATGCTTACTTTGTAAAAATATATTAGATTCATAACCTGTTGATTCTATGTTTGCCAAAGGTACAATATTAGGAACATTATAATCATCTGGATCAATTTCCGTTAAGTCTATATTCGTATTTAATATGTCTTCAATAGATAGTCCAATTTCTCGAAGATAGCCTTCAATAAGCACATACTGCTGCGCTCTTTGATAGTTTTCATCAGGGACTTGTACAAAATCTATCTCGGATGCATTAGAAACAAGTGTCCCTTGTAGTGTGAGTAAAATGACTAGAAATAATACAGTTCCACGTTTAAAAAACTCAATTCCTTTCATTTTATAATATACTTAATATAACATAATATGAATTAATTTCAGGTAAAGGTGGTTAATTAACAGTGAAGTCGAACAGATTTGAAGGAGAGGTCTCGGCTGACAAACTAGTGCGATTTCAAAAGATAGGCTTTTACTCACTCATATTAGATTATTTATTTATAGGATATTTAATATTTAGGGTACATTCGATTGAGTATACATTTTTTGTAGCATTACACAAAGCGGGGTTATCGCGTACTTCCTACGAGGTTACCTTTGCATATATCATACCTATATTAAGTTTTCCGGCATTGTTCATGTTATTTCTATTATTTAAAACAGCAACGGAACGTTTTAGAGAAGAAGCAATGGTAAAGAAAGATGCTTGGATGCTAACTTTCAGACATTTTGTGATAAAATCAGTCATCGCTTTTACTTTTTCATGTTTCTTTTTCAGTAAAATCAAGCAATATATTCCATATCTCCCCGTTGATATACAAGATAATGCTATTCCCGCTTATTATTTTTCTTATATTATTATGATTTTATATTTTGTTATGCGCACATTTTTATCATTTGAATACTATCAAGCACTTTATTTACAAGATAAGCCAGAGTATCGAGTTATATTTGCTGCTAGTTTAATCATTTTTTTATCATTTACGATTCATAAGTTGCCGTATATGATCTTCTTAAAGTAAATTAGTACCGGTGAAGAACATTTTATGATTCAAATACACTCAGGGACATAGGCACCCTAGTTGCTGAAAGGTAATCAAATGAAAATTACAGGACAAAAGCTAAAAGGAGCAAGAATGATGCAGATTATTGATTCGCACATTCATTTAGATTTATATGAAAAAGCAGAACAAAAGACAATCCTCCAAGAATTGAAGGCACATCATGTACAAGCTCTCATCTCAGTTTCTAAAGATTTAGAATCTGCCAAGCAAAATTTATCCCTCCGTAAGCTGGATTCCCGTATTAAGGTGGCGATTGGTTTTCATCCAGAACAGCCCCTACCGTCTAAAGAACAGATCGAAAAGATTTTTAAACTTGTTGAGGAAAATAAAGAAGAAATAGTTGCCATAGGTGAAGTAGGTTTGCCCTATTATTTGCGCCGAAAAGATCCAAGCATTCCTAACGAGCCTTATATTGAACTTTTGGAAAGCTTTATCTTATTAGCTAAGCGAATCGACAAGCCAATAGTTCTTCATGCGATTTACGAAGATGCTACGCTTGTCTGTAACTTGCTAGAAAAATATAAAGTCGACCGTGCTCATTTTCATTGGTTTAAAGGAGATCAATCCACACTAAATTTCATCATCGACCACGGGCATGTTATTTCCATTACCCCCGATGTTTGCTATGAAGAAGAAATACAACGAATCGTTAACTATACACCGCTGGAACATATACTTGTAGAAACCGATGGACCTTGGCCGTTTAAAGAACAATTTGCCAGGAAAAGGACCCATCCTAAAATGATTCACCAATCGATTCAAAAAATCGCCCAAATTAAGCAGTTTTCACTTGAGACGACCTATCGACAAATCTATGAAAATACGAAGAAGTTTTTTAATTTATAAAGCTGTATAGATATCCGGCTGGGAAGCTAAGGGATAAGCAAGTTTAACCTAAACCCTATATAATTATGTTACGATAATGTCATCAAAGTTTAAGAATAATTGAATTTATGTCCATAAAGGAGAAGGTCAATGAAGTTAATTTCTTGGAATATCGATTCATTAAATGCAGCATTAACGGCAGATTCTAATCGGGCAAAATTGTCTCGTAATGTACTAGATACAATTGTCAGTTACGATGCGGATGTCATTGCCATACAAGAGACGAAATTACCCCAGACAGGACCGAGTAAAAAACATCTAGAAAAACTAGAAGAATATTTTCCTAATTATAGGATTGCTTGGCGCTCTTCGGTTGAACCAGCCCGGAAAGGCTACGCCGGAACGATGTTTTTATATAAAAATTATCTTACACCAGAAGTAAGCTATCCGAGAATTGGCGCTCCCGATAAGATGGATGATGAAGGCCGAATTATTACCTTGGAATTCGAAAATTTTTATGTGACACAAGTATATACCCCAAATGCCGGAAACGAGCTTACCCGTCTAGCTGAGCGACAAGTTTGGGATCAAAAGTATGCTAAATACTTAGCTGGTCTCGATGAAGAAAAAGTTGTGCTTGCAACGGGAGACTACAATGTCGCTCATCAGGAAATAGACCTAGCCAATCCAAGCGGGAACAGAAATAACGCTGGATTTACCGATGAAGAGCGGGAAGGTTTTACGAATTTACTTGCCAAAGGTTTTACAGATACTTTCCGTTATATCCATGGAGATGTGGAAGGAGCCTACACTTGGTGGGCCCAACGAGCAAGAACGAGCAAAATCAATAATACAGGCTGGAGGATTGACTACTGGCTTGTAAGTGACCGTGTAAAAGATAAGGTTAAGAAATCAGAAATGATCGATTCTGGACCAAGGCAGGACCATGCGCCGATTTATCTAGAAATCGACTTATGATTTCCTATAACTAAGCTAAAGTACTGTTTTCTTTAAAAAACCTTACTTGGTAAAGACCTTCGTCGCGTAGGTTGAAGTACTTTTTCTTATATAGATACACGGTGGAGGTCTTTATTGAGTAAGCTGAGGTGTTTTTTCTTATCTACTTCCCCAGTAGAAGTCTCCAATGTGTAAGTTGAACTATTTTTTTCTATAAACTTACTCACAGGACGCTTCTACTGTGTAAGTTGATCTTCTTTTTTCTATAAACATACTCGCAGGACGCTTCCACTGTGTAAGTTGAACTATTTTTTCTATAAACTTACTCACTGGACGCTTCTACTGTGTAAGTTGATCTTCTTTTTTCTATAAACATACTCGCAGGACGCTTCTACTGTGTAAGTTGAGCTTCTTTTTTCTATAAACATACTCGCAGGACGCTTCTACTGTGTAAGTTGATTTTCTTTTTTCTATCAACTTACTTGTAGGACGCTTCCACTGTGTAAGTTGAGCTTCTTTTCTCTGTAAATGTATCTAATCGGAAGGCTAAGT
>CALGOZ010000068.1 GCA_937960785.1 uncultured Pseudogracilibacillus sp. | reverse complement strand
ACCACCGATTAAATCGATACCGTATTTTGAAGCAAGTCCTTCCATTCCAGAATAGATCTGGCGATAAAAAGATTGATCCTGCTTCTTTGTTGCGACTAGAGAGACAAGATAGGCTCGTGGTTCTGCACCCATCGCCGCCATATCACTTAAATTGACCGCTAGCACCCGATAACCTAATTGTTCTGGGCTAAGCGTTTGCTCCGTAAAATGAATGCCTTCAACAAACGTATCGACCGCGATGACAAGATCTTCTCCCAACGAACGGAAGACAGCCGCATCGTCTCCGATTCCTTTTACAATATGCGCCTGCCGATACGACTCCTGTGTAATTTGTGAAATAAACTGAAATTCATCCATTAAAGAACAACCTTTTTGTTTATTTTACCCGTGATTTTCCTTTTGACGAACATTTATTTTTAGCAAACCTTAAGGAATAAAAACTCGTCCTTTTATCTAAAATTTATCTTCTCATTAAATGGCAGGAAGTGCAAATCGAATGATAGCCAAACTTTTTTCAGTATAGTGACACGTAATTTTCTTCTATAAAAAAGTTGTTCGCTAGTAAATGCACACTAGCGAACGAAATACAGTATGGAACGAGCTTGTAGTTACATATTTTGCGTTGCGTGTAAAGCTTTCGCATTCATCAAAGAGTATAAATTAATTAATATTTCTATTTCTAAAAGCAAACTTTTTACATTTATTAACCGTACTAATATCCCCCGCTTTGTATACGCTTCCACTTTAATGCGTATTTGTAAAATTAAATAGTTATATCCCGCAATTAAATTATATGATAGCTTTACTATACAATCTAACAACTATGTAACTACTGTTCCTCCCATAAAATAAGACCTTCTCGTACTTGGTAGACGTAACTTCCCCCTAGACTTTCTCATATTTGCATCCCCCATAAGACGATGTTGCTTCTTTGATGCAATTTTATACCCGATTTCTACGATAAACGATGTGTTGGCGTATTGCAATAAGAACTTTTCGTAAATTTCAGACATTTTACTCACCTTTTCCAGCATTTGTCCTAGGAGTGTTGAGGTTCTATTAAAATTTATGTCGAAATTTATTTTATTTTGTTTATTTGCCGGAAAATTTGACTTACACTTTCTAAAATTACTAATTAGGAAAGGTAGACAATAATTTGCAGGTAAAATATTTGTAAAAAAAGAAACGGCATTCGACGGCTACTAGAAGCAATATCTATGTCGAACACCGTTTTTAAAAGTGTAAGCTTGATGGAAAAATTTTTTCTTAGTACGCTCGAGCCCAAACGACCATTTCTTTTGCTTCTTTTCCACAGCTGAAGCATTCGTCGGCAAGTTTTTCTTGTTCGAATGGGATACAACGGGAAGTTACAGAATATTGTTCTTGAATTTTCGCCTCACAAGCATCGTCGCCACACCACATTGCTTTCATAAAGCCAGGTTTTTCTTCAAGGGCTTTTTCCATTTCTTCTAAACTGCGCACGATGCTCGTTCTTTCCTCACGATGTTTTAGTGCTTTGTCGTATAGACCTTGCTGGATTTCCTCCATTAGTTCTGGGATTCGCTTCTCTAATTCATCCATTGGGACGAACTCTTTTTCTAACGTGTCGCGACGAACGACGACGACTTGGTTATTTTCAATATCGCGAGGACCGATTTCAATACGGATTGGGTAACCTTTCATTTCCGCTTCGTTAAACTTCCAACCCGGCATCTTATCACTTGCATCGATATCGACTCGGACAATTTTCGCTAAGCGATCGCGCAAGTCATAAGCTGCATCTAGAACGCCTTCTTTATGCTGGGCAATTGGAATAATCATCGCTTGGGTTGGTGCAATACGTGGCGGTACAACGAGACCTCGGTTATCACCATGAACCATAATAAGCGCACCCATAATTCGAGTCGAAACTCCCCACGACGTCTGGTGAACGTACTGTTGCTTTCCTTCCTTATCTAAGTACTGAATATCAAAAGCTTCTGCAAAGCCTGTACCGAGATAGTGGGACGTTCCAGACTGTAACGCTCGTCCATCATGCATAAGAGCTTCAATCGTTAACGTATATTCTGCTCCGGCGAACTTTTCGCTTTCTGTTTTACGACCTTTTAATACTGGAATAGCTAAATAATTTTCTACAACATCCGCATACACATCTAACATTTGACGCGTTTCATGCTCAGCTTCTTCCTGTGTCGCATGGGCCGTATGACCTTCTTGCCAGAGGAATTCCGAAGAACGTAAGAAAGGGCGTGTCGTTTTTTCCCATCGTACGACGTTAGCCCACTGGTTGAAAAGCTTCGGTAAATCACGGTAAGAGTGAATATTTTTTGCATAGTAATCACCAAAAAGCACTTCCGAAGTCGGACGGACACAAATTCGCTCCTCTAACTCCGTATCTCCACCGTGGGTAACCCAGGCAACTTCCGGTGCGAAACCTTCGATATGATCCTTTTCCTTTTGTAACATGCTCTCAGGAATAAAGAGCGGGAAGTATACGTTCGTATGCCCCGTTTCTTTGAATTTTTTATCGAATTCTTGTTGGATATTTTCCCAAATGGCATACCCATACGGCAAAATAATCATCGTCCCACGGACCATCCCATACTCGACAAGTTCCGCTTGTTTTACGACGTCAGTATACCACTGGGCAAAATCATCTTCCATGTTCGTAATCTGTTCAACAAAGTTTTTTTCTTTACTCAAGTAAATCACCTCTTTAGATTTTTCGTAAAAGATAAAAGCGCCTTAAGGATCCGGTGCGCCTTGGGACCACTGTATCCTTTAAAACTACTCGCGTATGCCTTTCTGCCTTAAGAACAGGGTGTATCTTTAGGATAGGATTCGATACCAAAAGACTAGATGCATCTTAAAACAGCCAGTAGCTAAAGACAAGCATCGACTCAAGGACATCAAATAACTAAGGAAAGGTATGGACCCCAACATACACAACGTCGAAAAGATTAGAAACTGTTCCAATCCAAACAATAGAGCAAGAATAAAGTCAACGCAAAAGCACATTTCACCCAAATATTTGAAACACCCAAGAGTAAACAGCAACCCAAGGACAAAGGGCTCGACCATGTAGAAACCTGTTACCATAATATAAATAAAGTACTGATTTGCGTAGTTTAGGCCCTTTTTTGTTTAAAAGTCAAAAGTTAAACTTATCCTAAATTAGCAAGCGAAAGTGAAATCTGTCGCCCACCTCTCACAACTTACTTCCTATTTTACTACAAAAAGGCATAAAAAAACCTCAAATCCAAAAAAGGGACCCGAGGTAGGTGGTACCACCCTTGTTTACATCCACTAAGAAGGAGAAGAAGCAGATTTTAAAAGCTTAAAACTATATTTCCTTTAGAGTTTGACCCGAACAGATTCAAATCGCTTCTTCTATAGACCAACATTAGCTAGATCCGTAAATTTCAACACAAAGCATTAACGCTAGGTAACCTCGCAACTTTTAACCAGTTCGAGCGACTTAGTTCTCCGGCTACTTTTGAATTTTTCTTGCTTTGTGCTGTTTTGATATGCTTTTATAAATCTCGTTATTTAACAATCTTAGCGATGTACACTTCATTTAGATAACGGCTTTACCGCACAATATTTATTGTGAACTCGGCGGGTAGGTTCGGATTGGTCGTTTTGGAAATTCGCATCACCCATTTCCTTTCTGTGAAAACGAGCTCAATCGTACTATTCCGCTTCAACGTCGTTACATATAAAATTGTCCTAATATACCGCTAATATAGCGATAGCTCTGACAAATGTCAAGTTTTCGGTCGTTTAGTAGTTTTTGCAATCGACCTTTCTCAAATACAGTCCTGCAAAACTGCTAATATGTCAAAGGTTGTGTCCGACAAAGGAATAAATAAGCAAAACTAAAGGGGGTGGGAGCTTTACACTAACTTTTATTCACAAAAGCTTTACTGTAAATAACCACGCTGTATATAAAACAAAATTTCATTTACAGTAAACAACCGCACTGTATACAGAATTACAAAAAATAAAATTTCGTTTACAGCAAACAACCGCGCTGTATACAGATTTGCCAAAAATTAAATCCCGTTTACAGCAAACAACC
>CALGOZ010000067.1 GCA_937960785.1 uncultured Pseudogracilibacillus sp. | reverse complement strand
CGTCAACCTACACAGTGGAGACCTCCAGTGAGTAACTTTACACAGTTTTGACCCCTAACTTACACAGTGGAGACCTCCAACGTGTTACCTAACACAGTTTTGACCGTCAACCTACACAGTGGAGGGCTCCAATGAGTAGCTTTTCACAAATTTACTCTCAAACTTACACAGAAGAGCACTCGACCATAAGTATATAGAAAAAAGAAACAATTCAACCCTACACATTAGCAGTAAGGGCAAGTTTATTCCCGTTTTAAATTTCCATAATGCCACCTTTTGATGCATTGGTTACAAGTTTTGAATAGCGTGCTAGCCAACCGGTTTTAATCTTAGGTTCAAAAGGTTTTAGCTTCTTTTTCCGCTCGGCTAACTCCTCATCAGAAACATCGAGATGAATCGTTCGTTTTGGTAAGTCAATCTCAATGATGTCGCCGTTTTCTACTAAAGCGATTGGACCGCCTTCTGCAGCTTCAGGAGAAATGTGACCGATGGAAATACCTCGAGAAGCACCGCTAAATCGTCCATCAGTTATAAGGGCTACTTTTGTTCCAAGACCTCGACCTACAATTGAAGAAGTCGGTGCTAACATTTCTGGCATACCTGGTCCGCCTTTTGGTCCTTCGTATCGAATGACAACGACATGCCCTTCTTGTACTGTTCCGTCGTCGATTGCTTCTTGAGCCTCTTCTTGAGAATCAAAAACAATCGCCTCTCCTTTAAAGGTCTTGATTGACGGATCTACAGCGCCTACCTTAATTACTGAACCTTCTGGAGCCAAGTTTCCATAAAGAATTGATAATCCTCCAACAGGGCTATACGGATTATCTTTCGTCCTGATCACTTGGTCGTTTGTAATTTCGTGACCTTCGACGAGTTCTCCCATCGTTTTACCTGTAACGGTAATTCGATCAGGATGAATAGCGCCTGGAATTTTCGTTAATTCATTAATAATTGCCTCGACACCACCGGCTTTGTTTACATCATCCATTGAGATATCCGAAGCTGGCATAATGCTTGCTAAATAGGGCACTTTTTCAGCAACTTTATTAATATCTTCTAGATCATAGTCAATGCCCGCTTCATGAGCAATCGCCAAGGTATGGAGAACTGTATTCGTCGAACCACCCATCGCCATATCTAGAGCAAAGGCATCGTCAATTGCTTCTTTCGTTACAATGTCGCGGGGCTTTACATCCTCTTTGATCATGCGAACTAAATGATGGGCTGCTTCTCGAACTAAATCGTACCGCTTTTCGCTCGTCGCCACGATTGTACCGTTACCTGGTAAGGTCATGCCTAACATTTCCATCAAGCAGTTCATCGAGTTTGCGGTAAACATCCCCGAGCACGAACCACAGGTTGGACAAGCGTTCATCTCAATATGCTTAAATTCTTCTTCAGTCATCTGTCCCGACTGAACAGCCCCAACTCCCTCAAAAACATTCGCTAAGGAAATTTGCTGTCCATCTTCAGTGACTCCTGCTTCCATCGGTCCACCCGAGACAAAAATAGAAGGTACATTCGTACGAACTGCTGCCATTAACATTCCTGGTGTAATTTTGTCACAATTCGGTATGTAAAATACACCGTCGAACCAATGGGCATTGATCACCGTCTCTGCCGCATCCGCAATTAGCTCCCGGCTCGGCAGTGAATAGCGCATTCCAATATGGCCCATCGCAATCCCATCGTCAACACCAATCGTATTAAATTCAAAAGGAATACCACCCGCTTCAATAATTGCTTCTTTAACTACTTCAGCAAACTTATTCAAATGTACATGACCTGGGATGATATCAATATAAGAGTTACAAACCCCGATAAATGGCTTATCTAAGTCGCGTGGCTTTACTTTACCCGTAGCATAAAGCAAACTCCGGTGTGGAGCCCGGTCAAGACCGACCTTAATCATATTACTTCTCAACTTTAGTCCCCTCACTTTTTTTATTGTTTTAATAATTTTAAACCGTAAGTTGTATGCTGTCAATAGAGTTGTATGACAATTCTAGTAATAAAAAATTTTCCGTCTACTCCATCAACTCCATTTGCTTCATCGCATGTAAAATATGGATTTTCATCGCACTTTTAGCCCCGTCTGCATTGCGTGCTTGCATAAATTCCATAATTAGTCGATGGTCGCGAATTGTATGTTCAAGGACGTCTTGCTTTAATTTGGATAGTTTTACCCCTTGATTAATTCCTTGAAATATAACAGGTAACAATTGATCCATAAATGTGTTACGGGTCGCCTTAGCAATCGCTTGGTGAAAATTTTGTTCCGCTTCGGTTCGGTCTTCATTTTGCTTTATTTTTTCTTCGATTAGCTTTCCGTAAGAAAGGATACGGTCGATTTCTTGATCTGAAGCCCGTAATGTCGCATAATAAGCAGCTTCCGGTTCGAAGATTAATCGCATTTCATATAAGTCTCTTAAATTAATTTGCGGATCGATTAAACTAGATAAGTTCATCACTTCATCAGGGTTAAAATCGTTTCGTACAAAAGTACCCCTACCCCGCCTAATTTCAATAACACCGTGAGTAACTAGTATACGTAACGCTTCTCGTAAGGTCGTTCGACTTACTTCTAATTGTTCTGCTAAGTCATTTTCATTCGGTAATTGCTCCCCTGGACGAAAAAGCTTTTCAAACGTAATCATCGATAAAATTTCTTCCGCTATGCGATCGGATAAACGTCGGGTTTTTGTCATAAAAAGGTGCACCACCTCTTTAAAATTTATTTATCGTTTAGTATAACATAAACAATCTGTTTACTAGATTAGAAAGGAAAAACCTTTAAACGAAAAGGACAATACACTTTCCGTTTAAAGGTGTAAAAGCTTAGTTCGCTTGTTTTCGACGGGATTTAATTGCTTCTAAATGTTTTACGGTAGGTGTTAAATTGACGAGAAAATAGGCTTCGCGTAATTTTCGTTCCGCTACGCTAAATTTTACATAGCCTCGACCACCGTGATGTAACATCGCTCCTTGTACCGTCTCTAACGTTAAATAGACACTGCGTAGACGAAGGTCGGTTAGCGCCTCCCAAGCTAAATCATCCTGGGCAATGATCTCGACAAGTTGGGAGCGCAGTTGATTATTTTTTCGGTGTAGTTGGTCTGGCTGTATTGGTAAATAACGGTTGATATTGTTGTCGCTATGTTTTTCCGTTAGTTGCTCCATTAACGTAATACTCGATGTTGTCACACCTAATGCTAATGGTATTTGATAGGCTAAAAAACGAGTACGAATTTCTTCAATAAAAGAATCGACAGCTTCTGTTATAATTTGTGTTTCTGGGATAAAGACATTTTTAAACGTACAACTATAAGTCGCACTCCCATTAACACCGATAAAGCCCGTTCGTTGACGAAGTTTTAAACCTTTAGCATTACAAAAGGTAAGCCCCATTACTTTGCTTTCCTCTTTCTCTTCTGCTATAAAGGCAAAGGCTTGCTCCGGTCCGATATTTGAAATGGCCGGTAAAGAGCCATTTACGATGAAGCCCCCCTTTATCCGTTCGGCCTTCAAGTGTAGAGGCTCTAACTTTGCAAAGGACTTTAAAGGATTCGATAAACCTGTTCCCGCTAGTAATGTACCAGAGGTTAATTTAGGGAGTAATGTATTTCGTAAAGTTCGATTAGGTGTATGCGTAATATACGTCGTTGCAGCAAGATGACACCATAAGCAAAAGGCTGTCGTCATACATACTTTTGCTGTTTCTTCTATTAGAGCAAAACGTTTTAGTAATGTATTTTGTTCTGATTTTTCTAATAAATAAAATCCGTGCTCACCTAAACTAGTAAGATATTCTTTTGCATAAAAGGCTTCTTCATCAATTTGTTTCACGTAAGGTTTTAACCTTGTATCGATTAACTTGTGTAACGTAATATAGTCGACTAACTGTTCTTTTATCATTTCTTTCACCTATTATTCTTGATTGCGAGTGACTTCAGTAATCTGATCAATCGGTGCTTCCACCGCTTCTCGCGCTTGCTCAACAGCAGCTTGATTTGGAGCATCGTAGAAGCATAAGCACTTTGTCATATCTTCGCATACATACGTCCGAGCAAAAGCAACTTCCGGTACTTCCGAATATTTGGCAGAATTTTTTTCCTTACGGGCTAAATATTGATCCATGGTTAAATGAGCAGGTAAATTCCATTCAACGATATAGTTTACTTGTTCATTTTGCCTTTTTACTTCTTCGATTGATTCACCGATTAATCGGACTTCCTTTTGTAACGTAACAGCAAAGTCCTTTTCGGCAAAAAGAGGTAAAACTTGCTCAATACTTTTTGCTTCCACGATAAAAAAGGCTACATCATACGCCTTAGACACTTGGACTTCAACTAATGACGCCTCTTGCTTTTCAAGCTGTTCCTTCAACGAAACAACTCGCTGTTCAAACCCTTCTTTAGATTCGTTTTCTTCACTAATTTTCGTTTCTACTAAGTGTAAACTCATTTTCGCATTCCCCTTTACTTATTAATTTTTATGGAATATATAAACGACCTACTTTACGTAAAGTCCGTTGTAATAATTCGACTGTTCGATCAAGTAATAAACCAAAGAGACCAATTACGATAATTCCAGCAAACACCTTCGGTAAATGTAACATATTACGCGCATCGACAATTAAATAACCCAAGCCCGACTGGGCACCAACCATCTCGCCCGCTACTAAAAAGATCCACGCCGTACCTAGGGCTATTTGCAAGCCACCCATAATCGCTGGTATAGTTGCTGGAATGATTACTTTGCGATAAAGTTCGATACGGTTAAACTGCATGTTTTTTGCTAGTTTTATATAATGTGGTTCTACCGATTGGACACCTTTTACTGTTGTTAATAAAATCGGAAAAAAAGCTGCGATAAAAATAATGACAATTGCGGGAATGTCTCCAATTCCAAATACAAGGACGATAAAAGGCGACCAAGCTACCGGTGATACGGGACGTAACAGTTGGACTGATGGCTCTAACAGTTGCCAAAGGAATACACTTCGACCAAAGACTAAACCGAGGGTAATTCCGACGATTGCAGCTGAAATATAGCCAACGACAAAACGAAACAAACTATCTTTTATATGAACAAATAAAGTTCCGTCTAAAAGCAAATGGAATAGTGCTTGAAATACAGCTAGTGGTCCTGGAAATAACGCCTCATTAAACTGACCTAAGGTAACCGATAATTGCCATACCGTTAGTAACAGAAGAAAGGACAGTCCGGTATAAAGTATTTTTTTACTCATGTTTTTTCACTGCCTGGTCGAAAATTGTCGGATGAACAAACTGATCATAACTCGGTGGTTCGTCGATTAATTGCAATGTCGTCACCCGATCTAATAGCTTCCTATATTCCTCTTCTTCAATTCGTAAAGCATCGTACGTAATCCACTCTAAAGAAATATCCAGAAGTGCCTCATCAACATCCATATGTGCTTGTAACGCTTCGTATAAAGATTCGTCTTTCTCGTTTGCTAATAATCCTGCCTTTATATAATCTTGTGTAAAAGTAAGTGCAAGCTCCTTCCGTTCTTGTATTATTTCATCTCGTAAAACGAATACACAGCAATACGAATTCGGCCAAAATTCCGAAGAATGAGCCAACACATGACCTACTTCTAACTGAAGAGCTAGTGCTCCGAAAGGTTCTGCTACGGCATATCCGGCAATCCTCCCTTCAGCTAGAGCTGCTGGCATTTCAGCTGGAGGCATTTCTACTAAATTAACTGCCTCATAATCGATTCCTTCTGACGTTAATAGCTCATAAACTAGTAAATGATGGGCCGAATGGGTATGAGGTATTGCGAAGGTTTCCCCTTTAAGCTGGGATACAGACGTAATCTCCGGTCTACTTATAATTACATTTCCGTCTTGATGCCCTAAAGCAATTGCTGTTAAGTCTACTCCGATATGTTTTGCTTGCATTGCTAATTGAAGTAGTAGACTAGCGCCGTCGATTTGGCCGGCATTTAACGCATCGATTAGATCGGGCCAAGAACTAAACTTCACTAATTCAAGTTCATATTCTGGATGTTCTTTTGCTACTTTTTCAGCTGCTAATAATAAGGGTGCAGCATGTGTAATTGGTAAATAACCTATCTTCATTGTTTCTTTCGATTCCGCCGATTCGTCTACTGAAACAGAGGATGACGATGGAGCACATCCCGCTAATAGAAGAAATATCGTTACAATAATAATTAAAATCCGTTTCATACATCTTTCCCCTTCCCCAGAAGTAATTTTTCTATATATAAAATTCAAGTCGTTCTTCCTCACTACTTAACTGAAATGTGTGTAAAATTTGTTTCCGATAATGATGGAATGATTCACTCGAACGATCTCTAGGTTTAGGTAACGATATTTCGATAATGTCGTAAATCTTACCAGGATTTGCTCGTAAAATTATAATTCGATCTGATAAATAAATAGCTTCTTCTAAATCGTGAGTAACTAATATAATAGTTAGTTCTTTTTTACGTTGGAGCCGAAGCAATTCTTCCTGTAAATAATATCGATTAAATGTATCAAGAGCTGCAAAAGGTTCATCCATTAACATAACCGAAGGTGCCAAGGCAAAGGCCCGGGCAATTGCTACCCGTTGTTGCATACCACCAGAAATTTCATGTGGGTAATGATGTTCATACTTTTCTAAACCGACAAAAGCTAGGGCTTCCTTAGCCTTTTGCAACGCATGGGCTTTTGACTCTCTTAATCCGAAACGAACGTTATCAATAATATTTCTCCAAGGTAACAAATTGTTTTGTTGAAAAAGTGTAAAGCAATTTCTATTTGGCTCCTCAACTCGCTCACCATTTACTAAAACGTAACCATCGTCCGGCTGAAGAAAACCCCCGACAATTTGCAATAAGGTACTTTTACCACAACCACTTTTTCCTAGAAGGGTAACGATTTCACCTTTTTCTACATGAAAGGAAAAATCGTTTAAAACATTGTTCACTCCCTTTTCCGTAGAAAAAGATATATTAATGTCTTGGACTTCGATCAAACTTCCATCACCTCCTAACTCTATTATTCATATAATTAAACTATGATTTATCAGTATAATATGTGACATTTGTTAAAAATGCAAATTTTTTGATAATTTGTGCATAAAAAAACTAGTAAGCAGACCCGGGCTTGGGTGCTTACTAGTTCGAAAATGAGCCAGTAACTAAAACTTCTTCAATTTTTGATTCGAAATTTTCTGGTTCTTCGAAAGGCTCAAAGCGCTCGATTACATTTCCTGCTCGATCGACTAAAAACTTAGTAAAGTTCCATTTAATTGCATCTCCTATTACCCACTCAGGATAATTTTCTTCTAAACGCATTTTTAGTAATTTTTCTGGCATATGGTTTTCATCAAACCCTCGGAACGGTGCTTGTTGTTTCAAATATTTGAATAACGGTGACTCATTTTCTCCATTTACGTCAATTTTTTTAAAAATTGGAAAGCTAACCCCATAGTTCAATTGACAAAATTCCGCTGCCTCTTCACTCGTTCCTGGCTCTTGTTCATCGAATTGGTTACAAGGAAAACCAAGGATTGTAAAGTTATGCAACTTATATTTATCATATAAATCTTGTAGTTGCTCGTACTGGTACGTGAACTGACACTTACTCGCTGTGTTAACAATTAACGTCACATTACCGGCATAAGTTGATAATGGGATAGTTTCACCATTTACCTTTTCTACAGAAAATTTTTCGTAGACTGACATGTTGCCTCACTTCCTCTATAATTATTCTATTTATAATCATTATAATATAGTCCAAACCTTTCGTTAAGATAAATGCTTAGTCCTAGGTGTTTTTAAGGTACTTTCATTCTTATTTATTAAATATTTTGCTTAACTAATTGAGAATAACGCGATAAAGGTAAGGCTCGGACTAAATCAAAGTAAATTTAACAACAGTGTTCAGCTCATCCGGGCTCCATTTCTTTTTTTGCCTATTTAGAGAAGCGCCCTGTTTATTCGGCTGATATTAAAATGTATTTAAAAACTTGCTTTAAACCCTTCATTGTCTTGTCTCGCCGAGTAGGTTTTTTTAAAAATATTAGTAGGAGCTGCTACTGCGTAAGTTAATAAGTAGAACCTTCTTAACTTACACAGTGGAGCCTTCTACTGAGTAAGTCTCCGTACAAAAGTGACTCAGCCTACACAGTAGAGGCCTCCAGCGGGTAAGTTTTTAAGCAAAACTTGCGCGACGTACACAGGGGAGGCGCCCAGCGAGAAGCTTTACACGAATTTGGCCCCCAACTTACACAGTGGAGAGCTCTAGTGAGTAGCTTTACACGATATTGACCGGCAACGTACACAGTAGACTGTCCTAGAGAGAAGCTTGTCACGATTTTGGCCGGCAACGTACACAGGGGAGGCGCCTAGCATGTAAG
>CALGOZ010000066.1 GCA_937960785.1 uncultured Pseudogracilibacillus sp. | reverse complement strand
ACCTTCAACCTTACCGAGAGAGCGCTCCAGCGGAAAAGATTAACGAAAATTTCCCTTCTACTTTACCGATAGAGAGATTTCACGGTAAAAATAAAGTAAATCGATCACCATCTCTATCGTAAAAGTCATATAATAAAATTATAACGAAAAGTCCTTATAAATACAGTTTGCGGAACAAAATAAAAGCGAATATCCTAAATTTTAAGTTTAAGTTAGCCACTTAACATTTCTTAAAATTATTACATGCAAAGTTAACGCAAATATGTAGTCTTAGGAAATAAAAAATGGACTGAATCAAAGTACGCTCTTCAACCCCCAAAGTTAATAACAATCTAACTCTAGGGGTACATACTTTCCTTGACCCTGTCCATTTTCTCTGTAAATTATTTTTACGTTCAATTACGAATCTGATTTAACTTCACGGACTGCTGCTCGATCGAAAGTTAACTTGGCATTGTTACATTGAATGACAATCTTATCTTCGTCGATTGCGTCGATTGTACCGTGTAAGCCACCGATCGTTATGATTTCATCACCTTTTTGTAAGGCAGCCTGCATTTCTTGCACTTGTCGTTGACGTTTCTGCTGTGGACGAATAAGCAAGAAATAAAAAATAACAATCATTAAAATGATCGGTGATAGCTGTACGAGTAATTCCATGTCCTAAATCCCCTCCTAAAAGTTTTTAGCATCCGCTTTGTTAAAGCCGTATTGTTCAAAAAATTCATCTCTAAAATCTAATAATCGGTCTTCCCGAATGGCTTGACGGACTTGCTCCATTAATTTTAACAGAAAATATAAGTTATGATAAGTAGTAAGTCGAAATCCTAAAATTTCATTCGTATGAATTAAGTGACGAATATAAGCGCGTGTGTAATTCCGACATGTGTAGCAATCACAGTTTTCATCTAATGGTGAAAAATCTCGGGCATATTTCGCATTGCGAACAACAAGACGCCCGGTCGATGTCATACACGTTCCATTTCGCGCGATTCTTGTTGCCAGTACAGAGTCGAACATATCGACACCACGAATTGCCCCTTCAATTAATGCATCAGCTGAACCGACTCCCATTAAATAACGAGGTTTATCCGCAGGCATAAGGGGCGTCGTCTCCTCAAGAACTTCATACATTATATCTTTCGGCTCCCCTACAGATAAACCGCCGATGGCATAACCAGGAAAACCTAATGATATTAAATCTTTTGCACTTTGTTTGCGAAGATCTGCATATTCCCCCCCTTGAATTATTCCGAAAAGCGCCTGGTCCTCTGGACGTTTATGGGCTTCTAAACAACGCTCCGCCCATCGGGACGTGCGTGCAACAGATTTCTCCATATACTCATAACTCGCGGGATACGGAGGACATTCGTCTAAAACCATCATAATATCAGGACCTAGGTCGTTTTGTACTTGCATGGCGATTTCCGGTGAGAAAAATAACTTCTCTCCACTTAAATGATTACGGAAGTGGACACCTTCTTCCGTAATTTCACGCATATCACTTAAACTAAATACTTGGAATCCACCAGAGTCTGTTAAAATCGGTCGGTCCCAATTCATAAACGAATGAAGCCCACCCGCTTCTTTAACGATTTCTTCTCCTGGTCGTAACCATAAATGATATGTATTCGATAAAATAATTTGTGCATTTATTTCTTTCAACTCTTCCGGCGACATTGTTTTAACTGTCGCTAACGTACCAACAGGCATAAAAATTGGTGTCTCAATCGTCCCATGAGGTGTATGAACTTTTCCTAGACGAGCTCCTGATTGCTTACAGGTCTTAATTAATTCATATGTTATAGGCATTGATTTCAATCCTTTTTAATCATTTAATGTACGATTCTTCGGTAAGATAAACATCGCATCACCGAAACTAAAGAAACGATATTTCTTCTCAATCGCTTCTTTATAAACAGAAAAAATATGTTCCCTACTTGCAAAAGCACTAATTAATAACAATAATGACGATTTAGGCAAATGAAAGTTCGTCACTAAACCATCTACAGCACAAAAAGTATACGGTGGATAAATATAAATATCTGTCCATCCAGATTCGGAAACGAACTTTCCATTGTTTTTCTTAGCTACCGTCTCTAATACACGGGTAGCTGTCGTGCCTACTGCAATAATATTTCCACCCGCTTCTTTAACTTTATTTAAAATTCGAGCACTATTTTCTTCTAAAGCATAATATTCCGCATGCATCTTATGCGCTTCTACTCGATCAGCTGTAATCGGGCGAAATGTACCTAAGCCAACATGGAGTGTTACATAAGCAATCCGTACACCCATCGCTTCAATCTCTTCTAAAAGTTCATCCGTAAAGTGAAGCCCTGCTGTCGGTGCTGCTGCTGAACCTGCTTCTTTAGCATAGACCGTTTGATAACGATCTTTTTCATCTAACGTTTCTTTAATATAGGGAGGTAAAGGCATTTCCCCCAACTTATCTAATACTTCAAGGAAAATCCCCTCGTACTCCAACTGTAGTAGACGCGCCCCCTCGTCCTTCTCAGCAGTACAAGTCGCAATTAAATGACCTTCGCCGAACTCGATTCGGTCGCCGACTTTAATTTTGCGGGCGGGTCGTACGAGGGCCTCCCATTCATCCTTCGTTGAAGTCTCATGCAAGAGTAAAATTTCAATCTTAGCACCCGTCTCCATCTTCGTACCGAATAAACGAACCGGAATCACTTTCGAATCGTTTAATACGAGACAATCTCCCGGTTTTAAATAATTTTTTATTTGATAAAAAGTATCATGTACTCGGCGCCCCGTCTCTCGTTCCATAACGAGCAAACGGGAAGCTGCCCGATTTTCTAAAGGTGTTTGTGCGATTAGTTCTTCTGGTAAATCGTAATCAAATTGTTCTATTTCCATGATCGTAACTCCTCAACTTAACGAAACTGATTAATGATATAAAAAATTAACGATAACACGATACTTAAGACAATCGATGTCACAATCGGAAAATAAAAAGTCGTATTTCCCCGTTTAATTACAATATCGCCCGGTAATTTACCAATAAAACTCCAAAACAAACCGAAAAGAATAAAAACGATTCCGATGACGATAAAAAGCTTCCCAAAATTCATGACACATCACCTTTTTTGTTTTCCAAAATGTTCATACGCTTTACTCGTCGCCACTCGCCCTCTAGGAGTCCGTTGAATAAAACCTTTTTGTAATAAAAACGGCTCATACACATCTTCAATCGTCTGCGCCTCTTCCCCGACCGTTGCAGCTAAGGTCTCTAAACCCGTTGGCCCCCCATCGAAATCTTCGATTATCGTAAGGAGCAACTTATGATCGATATGGTCTAATCCTTCGTTATCGACTTGTAACATCGATAGAGCTTCTTTAGCTGTTTCAAGCTCAATTGCAGCCTCACCCCGTACCTGAGAAATATCGCGAATCCGACGGAGTAGGCGATTGGCAATTCGAGGCGTACCTCGAGAACGTTTAGCTACCTCTATAGCCGCCTCTTTCCTAATCGGCATTTGTAAAATCGTCGCCGTGCGCTCTACAATCTCAACTAAATCTTCCACCTCATAAAATTCTAAACGGCTCAATACACCGAAGCGATCCCGTAACGGTGCACTTAAAAGACCAGCCCGTGTCGTCGCTCCAACAAGCGTAAAAGGAGGTAGATCGATTTGTACCGACCGAGCGCTAGGACCAGAACCAATCACAATATCTAGGAAATAATCTTCCATTGCAGGATATAAAATCTCTTCCACCGAGCGAGGCAACCGATGAATTTCGTCGATAAAAAGGACATCTCCTGGTTCTAGAGAAGATAAAATTGCAGCTAAATCCCCTGACCGTTCAATCGCTGGGCCTGAAGTTGTCCGAAAGTGAACATCCATTTCGTTAGCAATAATTCCCGCCAGCGTCGTCTTTCCTAAGCCCGGTGGACCATATAGTAAGACGTGATCAAGCGGTTCATTACGCATTTTTGCTGCCTGAATAAATATATGTAAATTTTCTTTTACTTTCGTTTGGCCAATATATTCCGATAACATCGTCGGTCGTAAACTTAGTTCAACTTGTGCATCTTCTGATTGTTCCGTTCCCGACACAATGCGGTCTTCCATGTTCGCACCTCACTATCATTGTTTTCCAAGTTACGTCGCTAATAAAACTAGCGCCCGTTTAATCGCTTCGTCTGTCTCTTTTATGTCCTCTTTTTGCAATTGACGTAATACATCTGATAATTCACGTTCTTTATAACCTAAAGCGAGTAAGGCCTCTTTTACCTCTTGCATTGTGGAATCAACCTGTGTCACTGTAGTTGCTTCAGGTGCAAGCGATAGATGGTCCGCTAATTTTCCTTTTAAATCTAAAATAATTTGACGGGCTGTCTTCTTTCCTACTCCAGGAAATTGAGTTAGATATTTTTCATCTTCCCGCTCTACTGCCGCAATGAACTCATTTACTTGTGCATTTCCTAAAATTCCGATCGCACTTTTAGGACCTATTCCAGATACTGAAATTAATTTCGTAAATAAAAACTTTTCATCTTCATCTTTAAAACCATACAATTGTTGCATATCTTCCCGTACATGGTGATAAGTGTGTATAAATAACGTTTTATGTAAAGAAGATTGATAGACGAAAGGATTCGGGCAAAGTACTTCATAGCCTACCCCTTGAACGTCTAACAAAATCGACTCTTCCTCAATTGAAACGAGAGTCCCCCGTAAAAATGCTATCATCGATCCCATTCCTTCAGCGATATTTTCTAGCTTGTAATCTCCATATTATGGTGAACATCTTGGACATCCTCACTATCTTCTAACATTTCAATTAGATTCAACATCTTTTCTTCCTGTTCTTCACTTACTTGGGTAAAGTTTTGTGGAATTAAGGTTATTTCCGCTTCCTCAAATTTATAACCCGCTTCTTGTAAAGTGTCCCGCACATCATTAAATTGAGCTGGTTCCGTATAAATTTCAAACACACCTTCTTCGTAATCGATGTCTTCGGCTCCAGCATCGATAGCAAGTAAAGTTAATTCATCCTCATCGATGGATTCATCTTCATTTAAGATGACGATATACCCTTTTCGATCGAACATAAACGAGACACAACCCGTCTCCCCTAAGTTTCCATCATTTTTTGTAAAAGCATGGCGAACTTCTGAAGCGGTACGATTTCGATTATCTGTTAATACGTTGACGATTACCGCAATACCTCCTGGGCCATAGCCTTCATACGTTATTTCTTCAAAGTTAGCTCCTTCAATATTACCTGTCGCTTTATTAATTGCACGTTCGATATTGTCATTCGGCATATTATCAGCTTTTGCTTTTTCAATTGCTGTCCGAAGCGCCGGGTTCATATCCGGATCGCCTCCACCCTCTTTTGCCGCTGTATAAATCAAACGAGAATGACGCATAAAAATTTTTCCCCGCTTTTTATCCTGAGCTCCTTTACGCCGGTGGATGTTATGCCATTTTGAGTGTCCAGCCATAGACAATCCCCTTCCATTCCAAAATTCTTTACAAGTATAACAAACCACTCCGCAAAATAAAAGTAATCAAAGACCATTGATGACGTGCTTCTTAGCGGACGGTTGACGATTCTTTCAGATTATAATGAAAGATAAATACTACCTTGCTTCAACCGTTACAATACCCCTAGTCCTCATAAAACTAGGGGTAATTTTATAAAATAAACTTTTTACTAACATCTAGTATACTATAAACTTAACTTTTATTTCTACTCGCTTTCCTTGCCGGAGCAGTTCGGAATAACTCTTTTTCCTTTTCCGTCTCAGGTTTGACCTTTGGCACGGGAATCGGGCGCCCTTTATGGTCGACAGCTACCATCGTAAGGAAAGCTTCTGTCGTTTGTTTCACCTCTCCTTTTAACACATCTTCAGCTTGGACATTGACGTACACTTCCATCGACGTCGTCCCTGTATACGTGACAAAGGCTTCTAACGTAAGGGCATCACCTACTTTTGCTGATGAATGAAAGTTAACCGAATCGATTGACGCCGTGACGACGATTGCGTTTGCATGTTTCATCGCAGATAAGGCTGCGACCTCATCGATATAGGCTAAAATTTTCCCACCAAAAATTGTATCGATATGATTCGTATCCGGTGGTAGTACGAGACGGGTTTGGACAATTTTTGATTGTTGCATCGTTTTAACTTCCATATAGATCCCTTCCTTTATGTTTATGAAAATCTTTTATTTAGAAAAAAGTTGGGCATATATTAGTTTGCCCAACCAAACCCGTTTATAAATCGTCGAAACGGTTCAAATCGCTCGTCTTCGTATATTGACGAGGTTTCTGTTCAAAAAAGTCCGTCTTCGTTTGATCGAAATTATCGACGTAGGCATGAATCCATTTCATCGGGTTATCGATATACCCTTCATATAATTCTTCTAAACCGATCATTCGAAGCATTTTATTCGCTCGGTACTTTATATATCCAGCCATTTCATCTAAATCGAGACCAGGCAAATCTTTTAGCACATAGCGTGACCATTCGATTTCTAGCTCTACCGCTTCTTTAAAGCTATCGTATACAAAAGTAATGAATTGTTCGTTATTGTGCTCGGGATTCTCCGCTAAAGTCGCTCGAAACATCTCCGAAATAAATCGACCATGCTCCAACTCATCACGGTTAATGTAACTAATCATCGTTGAAGTACCGACCATTTTCTGAAAACGAGCTAAATGATAAAAGAAGGCAAACCCCGAATAGAAAAACATTCCCTCTAGTAAAATCGTATACACCATCGCCTGTAAAATATGTTCAATCGTCGGATCTTCAACAAATTGATTATAATAATACATAATAGATTCATTTCGTTTTAATAAAATCGGATCCTTGCGCCCGAGTTCGAAGGCTTCGTTTTGTTCCGGTAGTGAAACGATTGAAGATAGCACATAAGAATACGACTCATTATGGACCGCTTCTTGCTGGGCGATTACCGCCATGATCGACTGCACCGAGGGATCGGTCGCATATAAAGAAAAGAGTAACGCCGTTCTCGTCTGCGGTGCATCTAAAGTCGAAAGTAATCCGATAATTTTTAAATAGGCATCCCGCTCTCGCTCCGTCAGTTCAGGAAACTGCTTTATATCACTCGCCATACTAATTTCGTCCGCCTGCCAATAGTTCCCTACTAATCGTTTGTAAAGTTTGTACCAATGAGGGTAGGCAATATCGTTCCAATTTAAAATTCCACTCGACTTTCCACCGAATATACCCGTTGATTTATTCGGATAACGCGGTTCTAATGTTTTTGCTTTTTTTAATTTGATAGACATCTTCAACCACCTCTTTAACCCAATGATATATTCGTTCTTCTTGATAACCCCTTGGAGACTGCTCCACCTTTAGTAGATTCCATTTGCTACCGTATGTAGCTTTTAGTTGTTTTAAGGCTCGGCAATAAAGGGAGTCCCCGCCGAACTGAGTATCTCCAGAACCGAAGAAAGCAATTTCAGTCCCGGTAAGATCAACGACGGATAAAAAATCTTCTAACTCCTCTGGAACCGAGCCGTAATCCCAAGTAAACGTACCTAAAAAAAGTACATCATAGCGGGATAAGTCAATCGGTCGGATATGAGCTGTCACATCATAAAGATCAACTTCGATTCCATAGCTTTCTACATATTGCCTAATAAAGTGGGCCATCTCTTCCGTATTGCCACTATAAGATACATACACAATTACCGAGCGATTTAAGCGTGACACCATTCACACTCCTCGATTTCTTTACTTGTCGAACGAACGTAATAAGTCGTTTTAAGTCCGGACTTCCATGCTTGTAAATGTAAATCTAATAAAACTCGTGCATGAATTGTATGCGGTACATAAAGGTTAAACGAAATACTTTGATCAATATGACGTTGACGAACCGCATTTTGCCTTACGCTCCAACGTTGATCGACAATGTATGCCGAGCGACGATAGATTGCATACGTCTCTGGAGTTAAATCCGGAGCTGTTACGGGAATTTTATAATCTCGTTTTTCCTCATAGTAGAAAGGCTGAAAAACAGGATCGATACTTGCTGTCGAACCAGCTATCATCGCTGTCGACGAATTCGGAGCTATCGCCATTAAATATCCATTTCGAATTCCATATTGTTTTACGTCACTTTTTAAAGCACGCCAAGATTCATCCGTATAATTCCGCTCTTCAAAATAGGCTCCAGTCGCCCATTTACTTCCTTCAAACAAGGGATAGCTACCTTTTTCTTTGCTCAACTCCATACTTGCTTTAATTGTTAAGTAAGCAATCTTTTCATAAAGAGAATCGGCAAACTTTAGTGCTTCATCACTTTCCCATTCGATTCCTTTTAATGCAAGTAAGTGATGCCAACCAAATGTACCTAAACCGATCGCACGGTATTTCTGATTCGTCAAAGTTGTCTGTGGAAGGGGCAACATATTTACATCAATGACATTGTCGAGCATACGTACTTGAATTGGAATCAGTCTTTCAAGGACGTCGTCAGGAACAGCTCGCCCAAGATTAATTGAACTTAAATTACAGACAACATAATCTCCTGGCTTATATTCTTTTACAACGGTACCATCGAGCTTTACATACTCTTGTAAAAACTCTGTCGGTGATTGATTCTGGGTAATTTCTGTACAAAGATTTGAACAATAAATAATACCTTCATGATCGTTGTTATTCTTTCGGTTCACCTCATCGCGATAAAACATAAACGGCGTTCCCGTCTCTAGTTGGGAAATCATAATCCGCTTCATAATTTCGATAGCTGGAACTTTTCGTTTTGATAGGTTTTCGTTTTCGATACATTGTTTATATTTCTCACGCCAAGAACCTTTTCCCTTTTCCTCATCGTAAAAATCTTCTAAAGAAAAGCCCATCACTTGTCGTACTTCATGCGGATCGAATAAATACCAGTCTCCACGTTTTTCAACCTGCTCCATAAAGTAATCCGGAATACAAACCCCAGTAAAAATATCATGAGCTCTTAAACGCTCATCACCGTTATTTAACTTCAGATCAAGAAAGGCTTCTATATCCGTATGCCAGACGTCTAAATAAACAGCGATTGCACCTTTTCTTGTTCCGAGTTGGTCGACACTTACTGCTGTATTATTTAACTGACGAATCCATGGAACAACCCCACTCGACATCCCTTTAAAGCCTTTGATTGAACTACCGCGTCCACGGACTTTTCCCATATAGACTCCGATGCCACCACCATTTTTCGATAGTTGCGCAACATCAGAATTGACATCGTAAATCGAGCGTAGGCTATCCTCGACCGTATCGATAAAGCAACTTGACAGTTGGCCGTGGGTCTTTCCTGCATTATTCAAAGTCGGCGTCGCTACCGTCATATATAAGTTACTGAGCGCCCAGTAAGCTTCCACGACATATTCAGCGCGCTTTTCCTCGGGTTCCTGTTGCATGAGATACATAGCGATAATCATCCAACGCTCCTGAGGTAATTCGAAGATACGCTTATCGTGATCTGTCGCTAAATAACGCGTCGCTAACGTATGCAATCCTAAGTAGGTAAAAAGACGATCTCGACTTTTATCTAGTTGACTAGCAAAATAATTGATTTCTTTTTCACTATAAGAAGCTAATAGACTTTTATGATAAATCCCTTTTTCCGTAAGTTTTTTGATTAACGGATAAAAATGTTGATACGTTTCTTCTAAGGGATAACCTCGATTTTCGGAAGCTTCCTCATATAACTTTTCTAAAAAAATTCGACTTGCTACAAAGGTCCAATTCTCATTTGCCTCATCCATCTCATCTAGTGCAAATTGGATAAAACGATCGTAATCAATCGTATTTTCCTCCGTTAGTGCAAGATGACATTTCTGCATAAAGTCTTTCGTCTCAACGGATAACCCTTCCGTCATTTGATCTACCCAATTATGAATTGATAATTTTTCTTTTGTCGTTACCATTACCTTCTTCCTCCTTTAATAGTTAACTAAAAATAAAAAACCGCCAATCCGAAGTTGGATTAGCGGTTCATAAACAGTGTTCAACGATCAAAAGATACAAATGCCCTTAAAAAACACCATAGCATTACATGTATCGCGCCACCGTTTCGCTTTCCCTCACCCCGGAGAAATGAAACTTACGTTATAAAGGCAGGTCTCCTGACTCATGTGTATCCTACTCGAGCCCTTCCCATCCGTAGAGTTTACACATCTACAGACAGTGGGTTCTTCTCTTTCGACACATTTACAGTTGCGGGGGCAGTTTCGGATTTGCACCGAATTCCCTTTTAAGACGTCGGAACGTCACCTTTATAACTACATATAGTATTTAATTTTAAATTATTTCCATATGTTGATTATAAGACTAGCATAGATTATTAGAAAATGCAAAGACATTTTAACATATAATTAAAAAATCTGTTCGAAATAAGACGTTTCATTCATTAATCTGTTAGATAATGAGTAATATTCTTTAAATGTACCTGGCAGGAAGTTCTACAATATAAAACAATAAGCAAAACCTTCGTAACTTGCCGAGCGGATTATTTTATTCGGTAAGTTTACGCATAAAGCTATTTCAACTTACCTAGTGGAACCTTCTGCCAAGTAAGTCGACAGATAAAAAGGCTTCTACTTACACAGTGGAGCCTTCTACCGAGTA
>CALGOZ010000065.1 GCA_937960785.1 uncultured Pseudogracilibacillus sp. | reverse complement strand
ACTCCAGTGGGTAAGATAAAACAAAAAGATGCCACTACCTACACAGTGGACAACTCCAGTGGGTAAGATAAAACAAAAAAGTAGCACTACCTACACAGTGGACGACTCCAGTGGGTAAGATAAAACAGAAAAGCATAACAATTTACACGGTGAACATCCCTGATGAGTAAGTAATTTAAAACCTACAACAACTTACACAGTGAGCGCCTACATTGAGCAAGAATTAATAAAAAGTCACAACAACTTACCTACGATAAGTAAGGTAAACTAAATTTACACAACAACTTACTCAACGCGAATAACCGTTTATTTAGTTACAATAAAAAACTGCGCTGTAAGAAGCAGTGCGGTTTTAATATCCGTTTTTTCGAGGGTTATAATTATATGATTTCAGCATCTTTATTCGTTTTTGATACGTCTCTATTTCTTCTTGTTTACGATCCTCAGGCCAGGCGAGAAGGTTAGCCATTATTTCAGCGACGGTTTCTAAGGCTAAGGCTCCTTGATGTTTATCAAAAAGAAGAAGTCCCATTCGACGATCTAATACGTCTTCAATTGTTTGGGCCATCTCTCGTTCGATTGCAATTTT
This sequence comes from uncultured Pseudogracilibacillus sp., assembly GCA_937960785.1. Classification (GTDB taxonomy): domain Bacteria; phylum Bacillota; class Bacilli; order Bacillales; family Amphibacillaceae; genus Pseudogracilibacillus. The sequence goes on along the minus strand of CALGOZ010000065.1, from coordinate 3,326 downwards.
TACTTCTGCTTTTAAGGCGGGTACATTCGGATGAAGTTGTTCTAACCAGGTCGGATTCTCTTCCCCTAATGCGATAATTTCGTCAATCTTTGTACCGTATAATGAGGTGAGGCGTTCGGTTACTTGTGAAGATATTTCATAAGTTTGCAAGCGTTCAATCATTGCTTCTTTAAATTCCGGAAAAGGTTCTTTTATATCTCCTCCGGGGAGTGTTAATGTAGTAGATAGCTTTGTCGGCGGGATTGGTTCAGCTAACTCATATGCTACAGCATCTAAAATTCGCTCGGCCATTTTGCGATAGGTTGTTAATTTTCCACCGGCAACAGTAATAAAACCATCCGTAATCGTCCATATCTCATCTTTTCGCGATATTTCGCGGGATGTTTTACCTTCTTCTGAAATTAATGGTCTCACCCCAGCCCAAGCACTAATAATATCATCGTAAGTTAATTGTAATTCCGGAAAACATTCTTGAGCGAGCGAAAGTAACTGATCAATCGCCTTTCCATCAGCTATTGGATAATCGACGGACTCTTCCGTCGGTACATCTGTCGTGCCGATATATACGTAGTTCCAACGACGAATTGCAAACCCTTCTTTTCCATCGGAACTACGTAAAATGACAGCCCCTTGTAAAGGGATTCGTTCAGCAGTAAACAGTAAATGAATTCCTTTGCTTAAAAGCATTCGCTTTGGGCTTTTGAAGCCAAAATGCTGTAGCGTATCTTCTACCCATGGTCCAGTTGCATTAACTGTCACTCGAGCATTTATGGTATATGTTTCGCCTGTAAATTTGTCTTTTACAACAGCTCCGGTTACCCGATTGCTTTCTGTACGAAGGGAAATTGCTTCTGTATAATTTGCAACATAAGCACCGTGTAACGCGGCAGACAACGCATTTAACAACGTAAGGCGAGCATCATCTGTAATATATTCGTTGTACACTAAACCGCCGGTTAATTTATTTCTAATAAATGGTGCTGACTCTCTTACTTCAGCTGGCGCTAACCTTCGATGCATATCTCTACTTGAAGATTCTGCTAAACGATCGAATAAAAGAAATGCTGCTCGATATTTAAAACGAAAATTTCCTTTATAAAGAGGCATCATAAAAGGGATCGGATGGATTAGGTGTGGAGCAATCGACTGCAATACTTTTCGTTCCCGAGCTGACTCTTTCACCATATCAAGATCACCAATTGCTAAATAACGAATGCCACCGTGAACTAGCTTCGATGATCGACTCGAAGTGCCATAACCGAAATCTTCCTTTTCCACCAGGGCTACTTTCAAACCACGTAAGGTCGCCTCCCGGGCTAAACCACTACCAGTTATTCCACCACCGATAATAAGTAAGTCTACTGTTTCTTTTTCCATCTGATGCAACGCTTTCGTCCTTCCTTCAGGACTAAATGGATATTCACTCATCTTCTTTCTCCTTTTATTTTTCTTTATGAAAGACTAAAATAGTGTAAAATGCGTTGAGTTATGTTTATATTTTCTGTTATCGCTTGATTTCTCGGTGTAAAAATTTTGTCAGGACTTTGGGTGCTTTTTAAGCTTGGTAGAAACTTAATTCGCATTTACATCCTTCGACAATAATGTTCCTTCGTTTAGCAATCCTTTTGGGTCTAGTTTTTCTTTTAATTTTTCTAATAAATTATATGCACTACCTAAATCATCAGGCATCCAACGGGCTCTTAACTTACCAATCCCGTGATGATGACAAATCGTTCCGTTATGCGCTAATGTAATTTCCATCACTGTCGACCAGATACGCCAATATACTTCTTCAGCCGCTTCTGGAGTTTGCTCTGGATAAGCACCTAGAATAAAATATAAATTTGTTCCCTGTTCATAACTATGCGAAGAATGGCCTCCAATTACTAAAAGCTCTGGTACTGCTTCTTTTAAACGGCTTGTTACCTGTTCATAAATATTCGCAATATCCGTCCAATTTGCTGCTACTTCAATCGTATCGACAATCACCCCTTGACTTGTATAATCGTCAAGCTCACTTACTTCGTTTCGCTTTTCGAGCCACTTTTCAATCGGTGCTTCACCTAACGGACGTCCTCCTCGCTTTCGGACAATTGTATCAATTGCCTTTCCTTCAAGTTGCGCCAAACCTTCCGGGCCTTCACAGAGAATGAGCAAAATCGCCTCGCCTTCCTCAACAAATTCTTGATAACTCATACTCGCCTCAAGTGCATCATGAAGGCGGATTACAGCTGGCTTCCAACCTGTTTGCACAATTTCCCGAATCATTTCTAAACCTTCGCGCATTTCTTGAATAGCATATGCTCCTTTCCAACGTTCTGGAGCTTCTGGGAAGATTTTTAACGTTACTTCTGTCATCACGCCTAGGATTCCTTCCGAGCCAACGAAAATTTGTCTTAAATCCGGTCCCGTCGAACGACGAGGAACGTTATTTATATGAATCAATTCTCCAGTCGGTAATACAACTTCCATTCCAACGACTAAATCTTCGATATTTCCATATTTTGTACTAAATTGTCCTGAACTACGAGTTGCTACAAGACCTCCGATTTGTGCTAATTCAATTGATTGGGGATAATGGCCTGTCGTATATCCGAGCGTATTTAAGCCATTTTCTAAAGCTCTTAAACCGACTCCGGGTTGGATTGTCACCATCAAGTTTTCCTCATCGATTGAAATAACTTTATTCATCTTACTTAGATCGATGACGACACTTTCAGCAGTAGGTTCTGCGCCACCGGTAACACCAGAGCCCCCAGCGTATGGAACTGACGGAATATCACTTTCATATAAAAATTCCATTAACTGCTCCACATCTTTCGTACTTGTCGGTGTCACGACACATAAAGGCAGTTCGAATTCTTTTCCTAGCTTCCCTTGAATAAGACGCAAAGGCCAAGTATCTGTCGCTTTCGTTCGTAAAACTTCTTTCGTTACACAGACCTTTTCTTCTCCAAGCACTTCTTCTAACTGTTTAATTATTCTATTTTTTGCTTCGGGCATAAGCATTTCCTCCTTTATTTTTTAACGTTTTTGTTTACAAGGGCTAGTTTTGCTCTCACAATCAATACGATAAATAAAAAACCGCTTACGATAAGGAACGATCACACTCCTTTATGTAAGCGCTTTCTAACGGATGTTTAATCTATCTTAACGAAATTCATTTTTGAAGTCAACATAGCTGTTGTAAAGGACGAGCTTCTATATTCAATGCGAAGTTTAAATATCTAATAAAACTTTTGCAATCTGTACGTACGGAAAGGTAATTTTCCCCGATTTCAGGTGCGCGGGAACGGCCTGCACACACGAAAATACATTTTCCAACG
>CALGOZ010000064.1 GCA_937960785.1 uncultured Pseudogracilibacillus sp. | reverse complement strand
AACTCAGGTGCGAAAGAAAAAGAGAGAAGTATAGGTAAAGTTAAGACTTAAAGAGAAAAGGAACTGAATCTTCAAAAAGGAAGTTCAGTCCCCTACTTTTCTACTTATCTGTTTTGTTCTAGGTTTTTATCGTTTTCCGAGCTTTATTAACTTTTATTCGTTCATAACTAACGCGGGAGCCACTTCGTCTAGTCTTGATATAGAAACATCCTTGTAGTAATACGTTATAATTTCCTTATAAGTTTTCCCTTCTTTCGCCATGCCGTTTGCTCCGTATTGACTCATTCCAACACCATGCCCGTACCCCTTTGTCGTGAAGATAAAATGATTGTCCCGTTGAGTGATCGAAAAGTCAGTAGAACGTAGGTTTAGTTTTTCACGTATTTCTCTTCCCGTAAATGTATTATTACCGATTTGGACTTCACCGACGCGATTGCTTGGCGTGCGTTTTATTTTAGTTGGAACGCTATTATTGTCAGGTAGTTGTACTTGTAAACGTTCCTCAAGTTCATGAATCGTAAAAACTTCTTGGGTTTTAAAGTTAGGGAGCTGTTCTTCCCATTTACTTTCTACACTTTTTAAATAAGGTAATTCATTACCCCAATAATATTTTGCATCTTCGGTATAACCGTTACTCATCGAGAAAAAAGTCGGAGTGATTGGTTGTTTGTCATACGTAATAATTTCACTTTCAGTTTCTTTTACTGCACGATTTATTTTTTCCCATTTCCAATGAAAATCTGCGCCCCAAAGGGATTGGAGTTCTTCCTTATTACGGTATACTTGATGATCGACCGTATCTGAAATAGTTTCCTCATTTTCATGGAGTATATGGTTAACAATGTATGTTCGGGCTGCGACAGCTTGTGCTTTTAACGCATCAAGCTCAAAATCTGCCGGCATTTCAGAGGCTACGACTGAAGCAACGTAGGTCTCTAAAGGTACTGTTTCGACCACTTTAGAATCGTTGCGCTCAACAGATACCTCAATCACACTAGTTGTCTCGTCGTTAGAAAAACTTGTCTCGTCGTTATATTTCGTTTCTGTTGTGGAGTCACCTTTTGCTACTTGTACTACAAAGGTTGGTAATAGAACAATTAGAGTCATACTGATCGCAATGACAATCGCTGTTATAGTGAAGATTTTACGTTGACGGGTTGTCCTTTTACTCGGCAGGAAAGTATTTCTTTGTTGTTTTGCTTTTTGCACATGGCGAATTTTTCGACTTACATTTCTTCGGATTGTATTTACTCTTGTTTCGTATTTAATTTGTACTCCCCCTTTGTCACATATTCCTCTAATTATATATATGGGGGAGAAAAATATTTTATGTTAAATATAAAAGCTGAAAAACTTCTACAAAGAAGGATAATATCCATATGCTTTGTAAAAAGTTCTTCAGCTTAACGTTCTAGCGTATTTATAGTTCAACGGCCATGTCTTTATTTGAAAAGTCTACTTCGATTACTTGATCGGACTTTTCCTTATTTTTTGGTGAAATACGTTTTATATTTGCACCGAGTTCTTTTAACTTGCCGGCAAAATTGACATAACCACGATCGAGATGATGTAATTCTGTCACTTCAGTCGTTCCTTTTGCACATAATCCTGCTAAAATTAACGCTGCAGCTGCTCGTAAGTCCGTAGCTTGCACTTGAGCTCCTTGTAATTCATGCATTCCTTCAATGATAACGCTACGGCCTTCAATTTTTATATGAGCATTCATCCGGCGGAACTCCTCAACGTGCATGAAGCGATTTTCGAAAACAGTTTCTGTTAAAATACTCGTTCCTTCAGCATTCATCATTGCAACCATCATTTGCGATTGCATATCTGTCGGAAATCCTGGATGAGGTAAGGTTTTAATATCCGTTGCTTTTAACTTACCTTTAGCTCTGACTCGAACAGTGTTATCACCCTCGATTACTTCAGCACCCATTTCACGTAACTTAGCCGTAACAGGACGCAAATGTTCACAGACGACATTTTCAATAAGGACGTCGCCTCCTGTGATTGCCGCTGCTATCATAAACGTGCCTGCTTCTACCCGATCTGGAATAATCGTATGTTCGACACCTTTTAATTTATCGACACCTTTGATTCGAATTGTCTCTGTTCCAGCTCCGACAATATTAGCTCCCATTTTCGTTAAATAATTCGCTAAATCGACAATTTCCGGCTCTTTGGCACAGTTTTCGATAGTAGTCGTTCCTTCAGCTAAAGTTGCAGCCATCATAATATTTTCAGTAGCTCCTACACTAGGTACATCTAAATAAATTGTCGTACCCTGTAGACGCTTTTCAGAATGGAGTTCGACAAATCCATTACCAAATTCAACAGTTGCTCCCATTGCTTCAAAGCCTTTTAAATGTAAATCGATTGGACGTGAGCCTATTGCACAACCACCTGGTAACGCTACTTTTGCATGACCGTAACGTGCCAATAGTGGTCCAGCTACTAAAATAGAAGCACGCATTTTTCGCACATATTCAAAAGGTGCTTCTGTTAATAATCGATCAGTCGCATCTATTTCTACTCGGTTATTTTCAAAAGAAACTTTCGCATTTAAGTTTTGAATTACCTTATTAATCGTATAAACATCTTCTAAAGTTGGGACATCGTGAATGATAGTTTTATTTTCACTTGCCATTAACGATGCAGCTAACACGGGTAAAACGGCATTTTTTGCCCCTTCAATTTTGACGTTTCCTGTTAACTTTTCACCACTTTTTACAATAATCTTATCCATAAGCCAATTCTCCTTCAAGTCTGTTCCGTATATATATATTCAATTCGTGATATTCGTGTACCTAATTCTTTAGTTTTTCTACATTTTTGTGATGCGATAAATTATTATGTAAACTAATTTTTTTAAAATAATATTAAAATCCATTGATTAGTATAGCACTAAATTACTTATTTTAACAAGTTTAAAATGAACTTTTAACATGTTTTCAACGAAATCGTAACGAAATTTACATAATTTATTTGTCTTTATAAATAATTGAAGCATTTAATACGGATTTTTATGTTTTATAGAGATATTTCCTAAAATAAATAAATTAAATCTTGTGACCATTGAATAATATCTAATACGAAACGACTCACTGTCGTCCCAAGGGCAATAGTTACGAAGATAATAAATATTCGTGCTTCAGTAATTTTATTTTTATGAAAAAAATGATCGAAGTTAATGGACTGAATAACAATCCAGGTAAGATAAATGAAAAACACATGTGAAAGCATACTAATAAGTGAAAAGTAGCCGATTGTTTTCATTAAAAATCCACACACCTTATATTCGTAGTTTATGTTGTGTTGCAGTTTTTATCATTAGTAATTATTGAAGTGTATACGAATTGAAGTTACGTACATAATAACAGAGTATAGTACAAGTGTAAAATAGGTTAGAGTAATTTTTATTCAAAGGTATGATTCTTATTTCCAGGGATATTATGCCTAGTATTTCCCGGGAAATGCTTCAGAAGGACTGGACTTTTCAGCTTATAACTATGTATTTATAGTTACGATGTTTTACTTAGTACGAATAATAAGGTGGGATATCGGCTTTAAAATGATAGGCGAGAACTTGTTCAAATAAAAAACCTCATATTAGGAATGAGGTTTTATCGTCTAGCAATTTCAAGTCGGTTCAGTGCTCGCTGTAATGAAGCTTCAGCACGAACTTTATCGATATCTTTTTGTTCAGCTAACCTTCTCTCGGCACGTTCTTTAGCGGCGAGAGCTCGGTCAACGTCAATGGTTTCAGCTTTTTCAGCAGAAGGTGATAAAATCGTTACCTTGTCTGGACGCACTTCGATAAAACCGCCGCTAATTGCGACTAAGTCTTCATCGTTCTCTCTCTTTAATCGTAAGGCACTTATTGTAAGGGGCGCAACGAGTGGAATATGCCCAGGTAGAATACCGAGTTCTCCAGTCTCTGCTTTACAGCTTACCATCTCATAATCGTCTTCTAATACTGTTCCATCAGGAGTTACAACACTAACCGTTAGTGTTTTCACAGAAAAACACCTCCTAGGATACGTTATGAAGAGGTGGAAGAACTCCACCTCAATACATAACGAACAAAAATTATTCAGTCATTTGTTTTGCTTTTTCTACTACTTCTTCGATACGACCTACTAGACGGAAGGCATCCTCCGGTAAGTCGTCATATTTACCTTCTAAAATTTCCTTAAATCCACGTACTGTTTCTTCAACTGGTACATAAGATCCCGGCTGACCTGTAAACTGCTCAGCAACGTGGAAGTTTTGTGATAAGAAGAACTGAATACGACGGGCACGGCCGACGATTACTTTGTCCTCATCACTTAATTCATCCATTCCGAGAATTGCAATAATATCTTGTAATTCACGGTAACGTTGTAATGTCTCTTGGACTCTTGTAGCTACTTCGTAGTGTTCTTCCCCTACGATTTCTGGATCAAGGGCTCTTGATGTAGATGCAAGCGGGTCTACCGCTGGATAAATACCTTGCTCGGACAAACCACGGTCTAAGTTCGTCGTCGCATCTAAGTGTGCGAATGTCGTAGCTGGAGCCGGGTCTGTATAGTCGTCCGCTGGTACATAGATTGCTTGGATTGATGTTACAGAACCTTTTGTCGTCGATGTAATTCGTTCTTGTAACTGACCCATTTCCGTAGCAAGGGTCGGCTGATAACCTACCGCTGAAGGCATACGACCTAATAGGGCCGATACTTCAGAACCTGCTTGTGTAAAGCGGAAAATATTGTCGATAAATAGTAATACGTCTTGACCCTCTTCATCACGGAAGTACTCCGCCATCGTTAGACCTGTTAGAGCAACACGCATTCTCGCTCCTGGTGGTTCGTTCATCTGACCGAACACCATCGCTGTCTTATCGATTACTCCGGAATCCTTCATTTCGAAGTATAAGTCGTTACCTTCACGTGTACGCTCTCCAACACCGGCGAAAACAGAAATTCCTCCGTGTTCTTGAGCGATGTTGTTAATTAATTCCTGAATTAAAACTGTTTTACCTACTCCCGCACCACCGAACAAACCGATTTTTCCACCTTTAATATAAGGGGCGAGTAAGTCAACAACTTTAATTCCGGTTACTAAAATTTCCGTTTCTGTAGACAAGTCTTCGTACTCTGGCGGTTCACGGTGAATTGGATCTCTGCGAACTTCCTCTGGAATATCTTCTCCTAAATCAATATGTTCACCTAGTACGTTAAACACTCGTCCAAGTGTCTCTTCTCCAACAGGTACCGAAATTGGTCCGCCTGAGCTTTCAACTTCTGCACCTCTTGTAACACCATCTGTAGATGACATTGCAATCGTACGAACTGTATTGTCACCTAAATGTAGAGCAACTTCTAGAGCAAGACGTCTTGCTTCTGTTTGTTCCGTTGCTTCTATGTTAACAAATAATGCATCGTAAATGTCCGGTAAATTTCCGTCTTCGAACTTGACGTCGACAACCGGACCCATTACTTGCGTTACAATACCTTTACTCAATCGATTTCCCTCCTAACCTAGTCAACCTAAATCGATGAATGATGAAAGGGTAGGATGCCCTTTCATCTTTTATTTAACGATTAATCCAAGGCTGCTGCTCCAGAAACAATTTCCGTTATTTCTTGAGTGATAGCAGCTTGGCGAGCACGGTTAAAGGACAACGTTAATTCGTCAATTAATTCTTCGGCGTTATCCGTTGCACTCTTCATCGCTGTCATACGGGCAGCATGTTCACTTGCTTTTGCGTCGAGTAATGCACCGTAAATTAAGCTTTCAGCATATTGTGGTAAAAGTGTTTCTAAAATTTGCTCTTCATCTGGATCATACTCGTAACTACTTGTTGCTTCAGTTGCTTCGATATTTGAAATTGGAATGAGTGTATTTGTCTTAACGACTTGAGAAATTGCACTGACGTAATGGTTGTAAATAATGATTAACTCGTCGATTTCTTCATCGATAAATAGCTGCACCGCATTTGTAGCGATTGTTTTTATTTCTGCATAACGAGGCTGATCCTGTAGGCCAATCACCGATTCAACGACAGGAATGTTTTGTTTTTCACAAAACTCTAGCCCCATTCGACCAATTGCGATGACGACATATTCCTCCGATGAAGAATGCTTTTCTTCAATCGTCTTAGTTAACGTTCGTAATATATTTGCATTATATGCTCCTGCAAGTCCACTGTCTGCAGTAACGACAATGTATCCTGTTTTCTTAACGTCACGGCGCTCTAACATCGGATGAGTCGCATCTGTACTATTTGTTGCAATATTTGCAATAACTTCTTGAATTTTATCGCTATACGAAGCATAGCGTTTAGCGTTTTCTTCTGCACGGCTTAATTTAGAAGCCGAAACCATTTCCATCGCTTTCGTTATTTGCTTCGTTTTAGCAGTCGAATTTATCCGATCTTGAATATCTTTAAGAGATGCCAAGCTCTTCACCACCTTTCTTCTTCAAAGGTTTGCCGAGTAACTTCATCTTATTCGTTTTGTTCTGATGAAGGTAAAAATGTTTTCTTAAAGGCTTCAATTGCAGCTTTCATCTCTTCCTCATCAGCTAAGTCTTTCGTTTCACGAATTGTATCTAGAATTTCTTTCGCGTTTGTTTCTGCCCATACGTGGAACTCTTCTTCAAAACGTACAATATCTTCTACTGCGATATCATCGAGTAAGCCTTCTGTTAAAGCATAAAGGATAAATACTTGTTTCTCGACTGGTAAAGGTCTATGTAAACCTTGCTTCAGTACTTCAACTGTACGCTGTCCACGGTTGAGTCGAGCTTGAGTAGCTTCATCTAAATCAGAACCGAACTGGGCGAAAGCTTCTAGTTCACGATACGCTGCTAAGTCTAAGCGTAACGTACCGGATACACGTTTCATCGCTTTAATCTGAGCGTCTCCTCCGACTCGAGATACAGATAATCCGGCGTTAATCGCTGGACGCACCCCGGCGAAGAATAAATCACTCTGTAAGAAAATTTGTCCGTCTGTAATCGAAATTACGTTCGTTGGAATATAGGCAGAAATGTCTCCTGCTTGTGTCTCAACGAAAGGTAATGCCGTTAACGATCCGCCACCTAAATCATCGTTTAATTTCGCTGCACGTTCTAATAGACGGGAGTGTAAGTAGAAAACATCCCCTGGGAACGCTTCACGACCTGGTGGACGACGTAATAGTAGTGAAAGTTCACGATACGCTGCCGCTTGCTTCGATAAGTCGTCATACACAACGAGGACATGCTTTCCGTTGTACATGAACTCTTCACCCATCGAAACTCCAGCATACGGCGCAAGGTATAAAAGTGGTGCTGGATCTGATGCACCCGCTGCTACGACAATCGTATAGTCTAAGGCACCGTAACGGCGGAAAGTTTCTACCGTGTTACGCACCGTCGATTCCTTTTGCCCGATTGCAACGTAGATACAAATCATATCTTCGTCTTTCTGGTTTAAAATTGTATCGACCGCTACCGTCGTCTTACCTGTTTGACGGTCACCGATAATAAGCTCACGCTGACCTCTTCCGATTGGTAC
>CALGOZ010000063.1 GCA_937960785.1 uncultured Pseudogracilibacillus sp. | reverse complement strand
AGTGAAAATTGAGGAAAACGGTCGTAACAATTGGAACAGTGGCTGTTGTGGTGTTAACTAGCACATTTACAACAACACCAGGAACAGTTTTAGCAGAGCAAAATGTGAGCAATTTGAAAACAGAGCAAAGCAAACTAAATAGCGACTTATCAAAAGTTGAAAAGAAAATTAAAGAAATTTTACTAGAAATGCAAGAAATCCATGAGGAAATTATCAAGCTTGAAGAGGAAATCAAAGCAAATAAAAAAGTAATTAAAGATGTTGAAAAACAAATGGACGAGCACGAAAGAGAAATCAATCAAATTAATGAACGAATTAAAGAACGTAATGAAATTCTAAAAAATCGTATCTCTTCATTCCAACAAGCTGGCGGAAACATTAATTTATTAGAGGTTTTGTTTGGTGCGAAAAGCCCGCTAGATTTTATTAGTCGTGTTGAAGCAGTTACAACGATGACAAGTGCTGATCAAGAGTTAATCGATGAACAAGAGGCAGATCGTGCAGAAGCCCAAGCAAAGGTTGATGAGCTAGAACAGATAAAAGCAGATTATGAAGGAATAATCGATGAAATCGAATATAGTTTAAAAGAACAAGAAAAATCAAAGAAAAAAATGGCTAAAAAGGAAAAAGAGCTAAAGAAAGAAAAGAATAAAATCGAAGGCAATCTCCAATCAGTTAATAGTGAATTAGCAAGATTGGAGTCTCAAATCCGTGCAGATATGCGTGCTGAAACTTCACCAGTAACTGTAGAAAAAACATCCAATAATAAAATCAATGTAGATACAAGCTCAGTGATTGCTACGGCAAGGTCTGCATCAGGAGTCCCTTATAAATTACCGGGAGATAACTTATCTGGCTTCGACTGTTCTGGTTTTGTTACATGGGTATACAATCAGCACGGAGTGTCTTTACCACGTACTGCGGCTGCCATGGCTAATGTAGGACAAAGTGTTCCTTCTCTAAATCAAGCTCAACCAGGGGATTTAGTAATCTTTAGAAACGGTGGACATGTAGGAATTTACGTAGGTGGCGGTAAATTTATCGGTTCCCAATCATCGACAGGAGTAGCTATTGCAGATATGAGTTCAGGTTACTGGGCTAATAACTTTGACGGTATTATTAGAAGAGTTAAATAATTAAAATTCAAAGTCGTACAGAGTTTTATAACTTTGTACGACTATTTAATAGCTATAAATGTAAACGCATACATACGCCTATTAAAAAAGAGGAAAACTTTTCATCCATTTTTACATTGTGTTACATCTTGTGACGACATTGTAAAACAAACAAAACAGAGCTGTTACACTTCATTGTTATACTAGATTCGGAATTTAAAATAAGAGAATTTATAGGAGGGACCGTACGATTGAAAAAGCACATAATGACTACTAGTATCGTAGTAACAATTATATTATCGAGCCTATTCCAACCTTTATATACATATGCAGAACCTAGTTTAAAAGAAATCCGTGATGAGCGTTCAGAAATAAAAAAAGAACTAACTAAAAGTGAAAGAGAAATAGGAAGTATCATTTCGGAAATAAAGGAAATAAATACAGAATTAGCAATTTTAGAACAGTCTAAAAAAGAAAATGAAAATGCAATGGAAGAAGTAAAGAGTGAAATATCAGAAGTCGAGAAAGAAATTAAGCAATTACAAGAGCGAATCGATGAACGGTTTGATATTTTAAATGAACGTGCAAAATCGTTACAAGACTCTGGTGGTAATATTTCTTATCTTGAAGTGCTGTTCGGTTCCAAGAATTTTACTGACTTTATTAGCCGTTTACATGCGATTACACAAATTACAGATTCGGATGCGCAAATTATTGATGAACAAATAAAAGAGCAAGGGAAAGTCGAACAAAAGTTAGACGAGTTAGAAGATCTAGAAGCTGAATTAAAAGAAATGGAACAACTTATAGCTGAACAACAAGACGTTGCTAAAGAAATGAAAGCTTCTTTGAAAAAACAAGAAAATAAATTGAAAGAGAAGACAAAAAAACTAAAAGAAAAAGATCGTAATCTAGCTCGTAAGGAAGCAGATTTAGTTGTGGATGCAAAAAGCGAGATTATTCATACATCTAACAGCAATGCGATTTTAGCTTGGCCGACAAAAGGAGGTTATATTTCTAGTACTTTCGGTTCGCGATGGGGCCGTCAACATAAAGGGATCGATATTGCGAGAACAGACCGTAGCACATCTCCACCAATTATAGCGGCAGAGGCTGGTACTGTCAAACAGACAGGTAATAAAAATAACGGATATGGTAATATGGTAGTAATTGATCATGGGAACGGTCTAAACACATTATACGCACATATGTCTTCAATTGATGTAAAAGTAGGGCAAAAGGTTAAACGAGGAGAGAAAATAGGTGTAATGGGTTCAACCGGTAACTCAACAGGTATTCATTTGCACTTTGAAGTTCATGAAAACGGAAGGCCTCAAAATCCTATACCATACTTAAGATAAAAAAGGTTCATTCCCTTCTATATGAAAAATCCCTTGCTCTTTAACCTTGTTAAAAAAAGAGCAAGGGGTTTTGTTATAGTTAACTAGCTTTACAGGAAGGGCATAACCCATATACTTCAAACTTATGATTGTCAACTTCATATTGGCTAAGAAATTGTCCAATATAATCCATTGGACAAAAATTAATTTTTTTCGCAATTCCACACAATTTACAAATGAAATGATGATGGTGTTGGTCGCTACAAGTCATACGAAAATGTTTTTCCGCATTTAGCTCGGTTACTTCTAAGATGCCTAGTTGTTCATATAAATGCAAATTACGATAAACGGTATCAAAACTAATGCCAGGATAATGCTTTTCCATAAATTTATATAAATCCCGAGCTGTTTTGTATTTATTTTGTTCTTCGTTAAAAAAATGCAAAATCTTTTCTCTGCGGTCCGTTCTTTTATAACCATGTTTTCGTAATAAACGGAATGCTTCTTCAATCGTCATCCTTGTTCGACCTCCTTCACTCTTTTTCCTTTTAATTGCTTTACCATTAAACTAATTAGCAAAAGGATAATTGCCGTAACGACAATTGTTCCGCCGGGCGGGATATTTAAATGATAGCCGGTAACTAAGCCGACGATTACGGAAACTTGAGCAAATAAAATTGAAAAAAACAACAACTGCTTAAAGCTTACTGCAATCCGCATTGCACTTGCAACCGGGAGTGTCATTAATGCGGATACGAGTAATACACCAACAATTCGAATAGAAGCAGCAATCACTAAAGCAGTAAGGACGATAAATAAAAAGTGAATTCGCTTCGCATGGATCCCGGAGACAATCGCATGTTCTTCATCGAAAGATAATGTTAATAGTTCTTTATAAAATAATGTTACAATCGCAATAACGACAACTGTGATGACGATAATAGTGTAAAAGTCATTACGACTCACGGCAGATACGGAACCGAATAAATAGTTGAATAAATCGGTATTAAATCCGTTAGCTAATGAAATTAAAATAACACTAATTCCTACTCCTGCACTTAAAATAATTGGGATTCCAATTTCTTGATAGGCAGTGTATACCGAGCGTAATTTTTCAATAAGAATTGCGCCAATTACTGAAGCACCTAAACCACCATAAAAAGGGTTAAGTATAGGTAATGTAATTTGTTTCTCAATGAAGAGGCCAAAGGCAATACCTGCTAAAGTTACGTGAGATAAAGCATCAGCTAATAACGCAAGCCTTCGTACGACAAGAAAGGTGCCGAGTAGAGGTGCGATAAATCCGATTAAAATACCTGTTAAAAATGTGTGTCGTAAAAATTCAAATTGTAATAGATCTGCAAGCATAATGTCGCCACCTTTTTATTTAGTCATGATCATGGATGATAAGTTGTACCGGATGGCCATAAATTCGTGATAACTGCTCTTCGGTCAAACTTTCGTACTCAGTTGATTTTCCATGAAAATGTAAGGTTTTATTTAAACAAGCAATCTCTGTTGCGTGAGTTGTAATTGCTCCGGTATCGTGGGTAACGAGCAATAGTGTAATTTCTTGTTCTTCATTCAGTTTATGTAATAATTGATAAAACCTTTCGACATTTTGATAATCGATTCCAACTGTTGGCTCGTCTAAAATTAACAATTCAGGATCACTTACTAAGGCTCTTGCGATAAATACTCGTTGTTGCTGTCCTCCAGACAAGTTACCGACATTTTCATACGCGTACGCCTCCATATCGACTTGGCGGATTGCTTCTAAAATACGTTCTTTATGTTTTTTTCGTAAAAATGTGAAATATCCTAATTTTGCGGTTAAACCCATTGCAACTACTTCAAAAACTGTTGCAGGAAATCCTTTATTAAACGTATTAGCTTTCTGTGAGACGTAGCCGATTCGGTTCCAATCTTTAAAGGTAGCTAAAGGTTTTTCATGTAAATAGACCTTTCCTTTTTGCGGTGTTAATAAACCTAAAATAATTTTTAGCAACGTCGTTTTCCCGCCACCATTAGGTCCGACAAGACCAAGGAACATCCCTCTTTCAATGGTTAAGTTTATATTTTTAAGTACTTCTTTTTGTCCATAAGAAAAGTGGACGTCCTCTAATCGTATAATAGGTTTAGCCATCGAAAAATCCTTTCCCACTACTTTTTTAATTTAATTTCATGATATTTATTAATTATTTTGTTTTTCAGTATATCGTAATGATTCCGATTTGTAAACGATAAGACATGTATATGATGGTAAAAACGGAGTAACTTATTAGTACGCTAGGGCGTATTGTTTTTAGCAATATTTTATTCGTGTTAATATGAAATCGACTATGTGAAAGAAAGGGGTAATAAACGTGGAAAAAGTAATCGGCGTAAATGGGATGACTTGTGGTAACTGCAAGAAAGCAGTTGAAGATGCTTTAACCAATTTAGAGGGTGTAAAAGAAGTTACTGTCGATTTAGACGAAGGTAACGTAACGGTCAACTACGATGAAAACGTCGTAACTTTAGGAGATATTCGTACAGAAATTGAAGATCAAGGTTATGACGTCGTTCAGTAATATATAGTTTATCATCGAATTAAATGCAGTGAATCGAAGGTGTTCAGTATAAAGCTGAGCACTTTTTTTATGGTGAAAGTTGTTCACGTACATAAAGGGCTTTTTCAGTGTTCTGATTAATCGTTTCAATCAAATTTTATGGTAGGTATCATAGGTTAATGATATACTAAAAAGTAAGATAGGAGTGAAATAAAGATGATTACAAAAATGAAAACACAACAGTTCGATCGTGTAAACGATGCCGAGTGGCGCAAAGCAACAGTCGAATCTCTTCGTGGACTACCCTTCGAAAAGCTAATTACGAAAACTTTAGAAGGAATCGACATTCAACCACTTTACACGAAAGAACAAGTGGACAGAGAGTTGGGAGATCGCCAAGACGAATTGTTAAAAGTAATTCGTGCAGGTAAAAAGTCTGGAGACTGGACGGTCGCTCAACGTACATATACGACAGATGGGACAGAGTTTGTTACACAAGTGAAGGAATCATTAGAGAAAGGAAATGAAGCAATCGTATACGACGGTTCGCTAAGGGTACAGTGGAATGAAAGCGCATTGACAGAGTTGGCGCAATTAGCGATCCGTTATCCGCTTTATGCCTTTAATGTAAAAGAAGAGGATTTATTTACAACTTTATATGAAAAAATTAATCAAGAAGACCGTAATAAAGTACGTGGTACATTTATCGGCGAAGTGCCATTGCCAGAAGGTTTTCGCCTCGTACGTACAGTGGCAGCTGATACATTAGATGCCCATTTAAAAGGTGCCGATGCAGTTACGGAATTAGCTTTATCGTTAGCACAAGCTAGTGAACAAGCGACAAGATTCCGCTCTTTTACTCAGTTTGAAAATCAGTTTTTCGTTCGTTTTGCAATCGATACTCATTTCTTTATTGAAATTGCGAAATTACGTGCTTTTCGCCTATTATGGCAAACTTTTGCAAAAGCTTACGGCCATGAAAAAGAAAGTCGTGTTCCGATCTTTTCCGAGACGTCGTTACGTACATTTTCTAAATTAGATCCTTATGTCAATTTACTTAGAGCAGGAAACGAGGCTTTTTCAGCAGTGTTAGGGGGAACGGACGTATTAACTGTTCATCCCCACGATGTGATCGGTGAAATTACAGCGGCTGGCATCCGTCATGCCCAAAACATTCAACTTATTATAAAAGCTGAAACCTTTGTCGAGCATGTTGTCGATCCAGCCGGAGGGTCCTATTTTATCGACACGTTAACGAATGAATTAGCGGAAAGAGCTTGGAATCTCTTTTTAGAAATTGAAGATAAAGGAGGCTATAAAGCATATGTTGGAAGTGGTGCCCTAGAAAGAAGGTTACAGTCCTTATATAAAGCGCGAAAAGAAGCGTTGAGTAAACGGGAAACCTCTTTAATAGGAACGAATATTTATGCAAATTTAGAAGATGAATTGCCAGAGGCTGAAACACTAATTGTTCCGAATCGTTTAGCGAAAACCTATGAAGAATTACGGGCATCCTTTTCTAAAAAGCAACCGCATACCGTGCTTCTTACTTTCGGACAGCTGAAGGACTTTAAAGCTCGCGCTGATTTCGTTGAAGGATTTTTGGCGACAGCAGGAATTAAGGTGACGTATTCTCCTGCTTTTGAATCTGTTCAAGAAGCGCTCGATTGGATTGAAAAGGAGTCGTTTGATTACGGTGTTATTTGTGCTCATCCAAATGAAATAGAAGAAGTAATGGCAGATTTAATTACCCAATTCCCAAAAGACCGTTGGATTGATGTGGCAGGAAGATATGATGAAGAAACGGAAAAAGCTTGGAAACAAGCAGGGGTGTCCGGCTTTATTTATCAAGGTCAAGATCAACTTGAAAAGTTTGCCTCTATAACAGCACGATGGAAGGGAGATGGTGCAAATGCAAAAGCCTAACTTTAAAGACTTTCGTCCAGAGAAAATTGAAGTAGATTTTACTTATACGAAAGAAGATATCGTTGAGACGAATGAAGGTATTAGATTACAAAATATTTACGATAAGGAAGATGTAGAAGAGGTAAAACATTTATATGATTACCCAGGCATTGCACCGAACACAAGGGGCCCTTATCCGTCAATGTATGTAGCCCGACCGTGGACTGTTCGTCAATATGCGGGGTTTTCTACAGCAGAAGAAAGTAACGCTTTCTACCGTCGCAATTTAGCGATGGGGCAAAAGGGTTTGTCCGTTGCTTTTGACTTAGCAACTCACCGAGGTTATGATTCCGACCATGAGCGAGTATCGGGGGATGTTGGAAAGGCTGGTGTAGCCATCGATACAGTCGAAGATATGAAAATTTTATTCGACGGTATTCCGCTCGATGAAATGTCAGTATCGATGACGATGAATGGTGCAGTACTACCAATTATGGCATTTTATATTATTGCGGCAGAAGAGCAAGGAGTTACACCAGAACAATTAGCTGGAACAATCCAAAATGATATTTTAAAAGAGTATATGGTTCGTAATACGTACATTTTCCCACCGGAAATGTCGATGAACATTATTGCAGATATTTTTGAATATACGTCGAAGTATATGCCGAAATTTAACTCGATTTCAATTTCTGGTTACCATATGCAAGAAGCTGGTGCAACAGCAGATATTGAACTCGCTTATACGTTGGCCGACGGTCTAGAATATGTAAGAACTGGATTAAAAGCAGGAATAGATATCGATTCCTTTGCACCTCGTCTTTCATTTTTCTGGGCGGTTGGAATGAACTACTTTATGGAAGTTGCAAAAATGCGTGCAGCTCGTAGAATGTGGGCGCAAATGATGAAGCAATTTAACCCGAAGAATCCACGTTCCTTAACCCTGAGAACTCATTCGCAAACTTCGGGATGGAGTTTGACAGAACAAGATCCGTTTAATAACGTTACTCGTACTTTAATTGAAGCAAATGCGGCCGCAATGGGACATACACAGAGCTTACACACGAATGCTTTAGACGAAGCAATTGCACTTCCGACGGACTTCTCAGCCCGAATCGCAAGAAATACGCAACTTTTCTTACAGGAAGAGACGATGATGACAAAAGTAGCGGATCCATGGGGTGGTTCGTATTATGTTGAAAAATTAACCGATGAAATTATGGAGAAAGCTTGGGCGTTAATTGAAGAGATTGAAGACCTTGGTGGTATGGCCAAAGCAATTGAAACCGGCCTACCAAAATTAAAAATTGAAGAAGCTGCAGCAAAACGTCAGGCACAAATCGACTCCCAAGCCGAAGTGATTATCGGTGTTAACAAATATGAATTAGAAGAAGAAGAGCCGATTGATATTTTAGATATCGATAATACGCTCGTCCGTAATAAACAAATCGAACGTATTAATGAAGTAAAAGCGAAGCGGGACGAGACACAAGTAAAACGCACGCTCGAACGTTTAACAGAAGCAGCTCGTACTGGTAAAGAGAATTTGCTCGCTTGTGCTGTTGATGCAGCTCGAGCCCGGGCAACAATTGGCGAGATTACAGACGCTATCGAGAAAGTATCAGGACGTCACAAGGCGGTGATTCAATCGGTAAGTGGTGTGTATAGTTCCAATTTCTCGAATCAAGAGGTAATTGAGGAAGTTAGAGAAATGACCGATGAATTTTTAGAAAATGAAGGTAGAAGACCGCGAATTTTAGTTGCTAAAATGGGTCAAGATGGGCACGATCGTGGAGCAAAAGTCGTTGCTTCTTCTTATGCTGATTTAGGCTTTGATGTCGATATTGGTCCTCTTTTCCAAACACCGGCTGAAACAGCGGCACAAGCGGTAGAAAACGACGTCCACGTAATCGGTGTAAGTTCTTTAGCAGCTGGTCATAAAACATTAGTTCCTCAATTAAAAGAAGAACTTGAAAAGTTAGGTCGTTCCGATATTTTAATTATCGTCGGGGGTGTCATTCCGCCACAAGATTACGAATTTTTACGCGAAAATGGTGCAGTTGCAATTTTCGGACCAGGAACAGTAATTCCCGTAGCTGCCCAAAAAATTATCGAAGAAATTTATAAAAGTTTAGGCTACGAGGAAGTGAGCGAATGAGTCGTGAGGAAGAAATAAATCGAAAAAAAGATGATGTAATAGCTAAGGATGAAGATTCAGCCCTTCATGTGATGGACGGGATAAAAAGCACACACGACGGCAGGAAGCAATCTCGCCGTCGTCGCTTTATCAAACGTTCTCGAGCTCTTTCTATCGATACACTTTACGATGAAATTGTCGCTGGTTCTCGTCAATATTTAGCCCGTGCAATTACATTAATTGAAAGTGTTCGTACCGAAGATCAACGAGCAGCTCAGCAATTGTTAAACCGATTAATGCCCCGGACTGGTAATAGTATTCGAATCGGTGTAAGCGGTGTTCCAGGAGCAGGAAAAAGTACGTTTATTGAAGCGTTTGGGCTTATGCTAAGTAAAAAAGGTTATAAGGTTGCTGTACTTGCGATTGATCCAAGTTCAGCGATGACGGGTGGAAGTGTTTTAGGGGACAAAACACGCATGGAACAATTAGCTAACGATCCGAATGCTTTTATTCGACCATCTCCAACTTCCGGAACCCTGGGTGGTGTTCATCGTAAAACTCGAGAAACGATGCTTTTGTGTGAAGCAGCAGGTTATGATGTTATTTTAATTGAAACGGTAGGCGTTGGACAAAGTGAGACCGCTGTAAGAAATATGGTCGATTTCTTCATCCTGCTTGCCTTAACCGGAGCTGGCGACGATTTACAAGGAATGAAGAAGGGGATTATGGAGACGGTCGATTTAATCGTCGTCCATAAGGCGGACGGGGATAATAAACGACTTGCTAAGCGAACAGTACGAGAATATAAACAAATTTTACACTTTTTACAGCCAGCGACTCCAGGATGGGAAGCTACGGCAATTCCTGTTTCCTCTTATGAAAAGACAGGACATGATGAAGTGTGGGAACAAATTTTATCTTTTAAAGAGAAAATGCAAGCTTCAAATTATTGGAAGACCCGTCGCCAAGAGCAGACGAAAAATTGGTTCTATGATATGATTCATGATCGTTTAGTCGAACAATTTTTTAAAAAGGCGGAACGAAAAGAAAAGGTAGAAGCACTTGAAAAACAGTTAGAAAATGGCGATTTAACCGTTGCCCTAGCGGTTGAACAGCTTTTTCAAGAAAAATAAAATGTAAGTAGAAACCTACAAAACAAGCTAGTATCGGCTTGCTTTTAAAGAAGGATGGACTGAACTTTTTCTCAAGAAGAAGTTTTGTTCATCCTTATTTTTATTTAAAACTATAACGGATAATCTTAATTGAATTTATCTAGTGAAAGTTAAGTAGGGAATCTGTCTATGACTGCGCAGAAGTCTGCCGCGCACCTGAAATTTTTGGAAACAGCATTTTCGTGTGTGCTGGCTCTTG